>CAYPDC010000074.1:0-19259 GCA_964409355.1 uncultured Cyanobacterium sp. | reverse complement strand
TATTAGAAACCATCGATTTACTAGAAAGAAAATGATCCCTTTACTCCTTCTTTAAAATCTCACAAGTTAACAGGTAATTTAGCTAATTTGTGGTCATGTTCTGTTACTTATGAATATCGTATTATTTTTACATTTACTCAAGATATAGACTCTCCCGATATGGTAATTATTTTAGTCGATATAGGTAGTCATGATGAGGTATATTAGCCTAAAAATAATCCCAATAAACTATGACCAAAAATAACATCAAACAATTTAACACCCAACAAAGCCTCAACAGCTATATTAAAGGCATCTGTGACATTATGAGACGATGGAACTCTTAATTATCAAATAATCTAGTCTAAGACTCATCAAAAAGTCCTAATTTTAACAGTTTTTTGGCGATGGCATAAGCATCTTTTTTACCACCATCTTGACGAATGCCTAAAGCCAAAATAATTACTATCACCTTCTCTTGCTCAATTTTATAAATAATTCTATATCTTTGTCCAACTGCCCTAACACTATAGTAACCTTCTAACTCACCTAATAGGGGTTTACCCTGCATTTCAGGAGAATCTTTTAGTTTTTCAATGCGATCGGTTATTTTTTGACGAATACGGCGATCTGTAACTTCCTTTAGCAATTTGAGGGCAGTAGGTTGAATAATAATACGATAGCTCATTAATCTAAATCTTGTTTAACTAATTCCCAGTCCAATCCTTCTCCTGCCTGAGCTTCCGCTATACCCTGACGGAAATTATCCATTAAGGTGCGATCGCCCAAAATTTCTAAAGTTTCCAGAATCGCCTCATAGTGTTGCCAAGTCATCACCGCTAAAACAGGCTTACCTCGCCGAGTAATAGCAAGAGTTGAACCTTCCTCATGGAGTTTTTCTGGTAATGAAGTTAATTCATGTCGGGCGGATGTAATTGGTAAATGATCAAGCATAATGTTGTTAACAATTTTGTACATTTAATTGTACATCTAAAAGTTAAAATTAACCATGATTTACTTAAAAACCTTGAACTCAGATCTTGCGCCTAGCTTGAAAACCCCGATTTTTAAGCAAAAAGTAACGAGTTTGATAGGGTTTCAGCTTTTAAAAATCGGGGTTTTGCGGTTTTTTAATAATGGTGCAAGATCTCAGTTGAAAGTAATTTCACAAAAAAAATAAAATAAAACTTAATAGAGCAATAAATTATGACAAAAAATAACATCAAACAATTTAACACCCAACAAAGCCTGAATAGCTACATTAAAAGTATCTGTGACATCATGAGGCGATCGAACTGTACCAGTGCCTTACAATACGTTCCTGAATTAACATGGCTGTTATTTTTGCGTATCCTTGACGACATGGAACAACAAGAAGCCGAAAGCATGGAAGTATTAGGTTTAGATTTTGATTACTCCCTCGAATATCCTTACCGTTGGCAAGATTGGGCATCCCCTAACGGCACAAAACGGCTAGAGTTAACCATGAGTGGCAACTTAGGGGATTTTATGAACTTCGTTAACGGCGGTTACGACAATGACGGTAAACCCTTTGGTTTGTTACCCACCCTCAAAGCCTTAAAAAATCAACCCAACGCTACCCCCAAACAAAAAATTATCAGCGAAGTTCTCTCCGCTACCGATAAAGTAAGAATTGATAGTGAGCGTAACCTTCTTGATGTATTAGATAAAGTTCAAGAAATTCGCAACGTTGACGATACCCACATCTTCCCCATATCCCAAGTATATGAAGGATTACTCCTCAAAATGGGAGAAAAAAATAACGATGGTGGACAATTTTTTACCCCTAGAGAAGTCATAAGGGCGATCGTTACCGCTATAAATCCCCAAATCGGAGAAACCGTCTATGATCCAGCCAGTGGCACAGGAGGCTTCCTTGCTCAGACTTACGAACATATTAGCCATCAATTAGGAGAAGGCATCACCGCCGAACAATTAGACACCCTCAAACATCAAACCTTCTACGGTAGAGAAAAAGAGAATCTTATTTACCCCATCGCTTTAGCTAACCTCGTTTTACACGGTATTGATCAACCTAACATCTGGCACGGTAACACCTTAACAGGTAGTGCCGTCTATGGTGACTTGTTTAAAAATGCTCCTCAACTATTTGATGTTATCCTGACTAATCCGCCTTTTGGAGGTAAAGAACATAAAGAAGTACAAGCCAAGTTTAGTTATAAAACCAGTGCCACCCAAGTTCTTTTTGTAAAAGTAACTAAGCGTAAACCTTTAACGGCTCAACACTTTGATGCGTTTTTAGAGTTACTCCCCCACAGAAAAGACAGTGAGAGAAGTTGGACTGTTACCCGTGAGGAATTAGAACAGAAAAACTATGATCTTAAAGCCGTTAACCCAAATATAAAAGTAGAGGAGGACGATCGAACCCCTGAAGAACTGATACAACTTATAGAAGATAAGGGACAAGAAGTAATGAAAGCAGTAAAACAACTATTAAAACAATAATTCGGACTCTAAGTCAAATCCAGTTTCTTTAAATTTTCTGTGACTTGTCTTAAACCTATATAATCCCCTATCATAGGCGTAAACAAAGGATGTTCGTCTTCTTCTGTTTGTAGCTAGTTTGTCTTTGATTGTATAATTTTTCTCTTGGTATTCTCTCAATATACAGTCCTTCAATATGGTATATAATACCCCTAGAAAAATGAATATCATTGTCTATCTCGGAGTCTTCTAAAGGATCTAACCAAAGAACAACTATTTCAATCTTTTCACCTAAATTATAATGTTCTTGTAATTCTTTGTTATGGTGACTTCTGTTTTTTAGTAGTGATTCATGTTGTTGAATTCTACGTTTTAAATTATTTGTTGAACCTATATTGTAATTTGATTAAAATATGTGGTCTTTTAATTGGCAGTTAATATCTACTTTTTTGCTTCCCATTGCCTTCGCTATCGGTATGGGATTAATTGGTTTTTTCCTTGAAAATAGATTAGAAAAATTAAGACACAATTTAGAGTTACAACCAGATAACTTTTTAGGTAAATATTCTTTTATTCTTAAATCTTTTCGAGGCGTAATTATTACTTGGTTTGTGGTAGGTGCGATCGCACTTATTCTGCCGACAATTAATATTCCTAATACTTTAAACGTTTTAATCGAGAAAATATTAATAGTTGTAGCCTTAGCAACAGGAAATATTTTAGTATCCAGATTAGCGGTAAATTTCATCCAACTTTATAGCATTGAAAATGAAACAGCAGTTTCCTTAACATCTTTATTTGAATATTTAACAAAAGTCATTATTTTTACCATTGGTTTTTTGATTATAATTCAATCAATTGGTATTCAAATTACTGCTTTAATTACAGCTTTTGGCATTGGTAGTTTATCTATAGGTTTAGCTTTTCAAAATACTTTAAGTAACTTAATTTCAGGAGTTAACATAATAGTTTCTCGCAAAATTCGCCCTGGCGACTATATTCAACTCAAAGATGGCGAAGCTGGTTATGTCCAAGACGTAGAGTTAAAATACACTTTAATTAAAGATATTTATAATAATATAACTGTTATCCCTAATGCTAAAATTATCGATGCTAGTTTTAAAAATTATACCCTCATTAATCCCTCTCTTTTAATCACCGTAAAAATAGGTGTTAGTTATGAAAATAACTTAGAAAAAGTAGAAAAAGTTACTCTACATGTCGCTAAATCTGTTTTAGAAAATACAGAAGGAGGAGATAAAGAATTTGAGCCTTTTTTACGTTATGAAAATTTTGATTATTTTGCCATTAATTTAACGGTTTATTTAAAGATAAATGAGTATTTTGACAAGTTTTTAATTACCCACGAATTTATAAAACAAATTCATTCACAGTATGAATTAGAGAATATAAAAATAGCTTATCCTCTTAAATCTTATGGTGATTTTAGTTTCTCAGAAAAGAAAAGTTGAAGATATTTACATTAAATTTCAGTAACAATTGATACATTTTACCCAAAAAAAGGTTATGATTTGATCAAATACCATAATCAAGATAATCATTATATTTTAAGTGAGGTGACAACATGGGTTTATTTGGCAAAAGTCAAACCAGTGGTACAAGTGCAAAGGCTCATAGAGAAAATTTAAAGAAAAATTTGGAACATCGTTTAAGTGTTGCCAGAAGTAATGGGGATGAAAAATTAGTGCAACAGTTGGAACAGGAAGCCACTTATCTTAATTTAAAATAGTTAGGGTGTGGGGTATAGGTAGGGTGTTCAAAATGTACATGATTACGATGTAACTTTTCATACCTTTTTTATTCAAAAATCAAGATATTGTTTTAATATTCAAGGCTTATATGTTGATCGTTATTTTAAAAAGTGCATGAAAATATATTGATATATTTAGTCTATTTTAAACACCCTAGTATCGGGGCATAGGGAATGGCCAATGGGCAATGGTAAATGGGATAAAAAACTGTACCTCATACTTTTAAGAAACGCTATAATTCCTCCAGCAGGAAAACTTAATCGTTTATTGATAAGGATTATCACGTTTATATTGTCTGTTATTATTACAACAACAATTATTTTTGGTTCGGCTTTTTTCCATCACGGTTTAATTCCTGTTATCTCTAGTGGCATTTCTTTTGTCATCTTTACTAAAATAAAAAAGGTAAATATTTTCAGCAATTAGAAATTATTTATCTAACCTTAATAGACAAAAATAAATAATTATGCACAAAATTCCAGTAACAGTAATCACAGGCTTTTTAGGCGCAGGAAAAACTACCCTTTTACGCCACTTATTGCAAAATAATCAGGGTAGAAAAATTGCCGTTTTAGTCAACGAATTTGGAGAGGTTGGTATTGATGGAGATTTGTTGCGTAGTTGTCAGGTGTGCGATACAGAAGAAGAAGCAAACAATATTATTGAGTTGACTAATGGTTGTCTTTGTTGTACAGTACAGGAGGAATTTTATCCGACTATGCAACAGTTACTGACTCGTAAAGATGCGATCGACTCTATTGTCATTGAAACATCAGGGTTAGCATTACCAAAACCCTTGATACAAGCCTTTAAATGGCAAGAAATTCGCACTCAAGCTACTGTTGATGGAGTGGTGACAGTAGTAGATGCGCAAGCCTTAGCCAATGGTAAATTAGTGGGAGATTTAGAAGCATTAGAAGCACAAAGGGCGGATGACCCCAGTTTAGATCATCAAACCCCCATTGAGGAACTTTTTGAAGATCAATTAGCCTGTGCAGATTTGATATTATTAACTAAAACTGATTTAATCAGCGAAACGGATTTAAGTCGAGTCAAATCATGGTTAGAAAAAGAATTGCGTCAGGGGGTAAAAGTGATACCCTGCCATCAAGGAGAAATCAACTCAGAAATTTTATTAGGTTTTAATGCCGCAGTAGAGGATGATTTAAACCATCGCCCCTCTCATCATGACACAGAGGAGGAACATGATCACGATGATGAGATAAATTCCCTTGAGTTAGTCATCCCTCAGACTAATAATCCGCAACAGTTAATCAAACAGTTACAGGAATTGATCAAAAAATTTGAAATTTATCGTATCAAAGGTTTTGTGAATGTACCTGATAAACCGATGAGGATGGTATTACAAGGAGTGGGCGATCGCATCGAGACTTTTTTTGATCGCCCTTGGAAACCCGAAGATAATCGAGTTACTCATTTAGTGGTAATTGGCAAAAGTTTACCCGAAGCACAGATTAAAAGTCTAATGTCAGTTTGATTATGGGTTGCTGAAAAAGTATTTTGGTTAGGTTAGGAGTCTCCGAGTTAGGCGGAGTGCTTATAACCCACTTTCCTCACGTCAAAATATTTTCAATTTGACACATAGGGTTTCAACGATTGTTGCGATCGCAACAATCAGTAATATAAAAACCTCGTTTTCTACTTTCTAACGTTTTATCCTACTGTTTTTTGACCATTGTTTGATATTGGGTTTCATTCCTCAAGCTAACTGATAAGAGCGATCGCGCTTCTCAAATCAACCGTTTTCTTTCCTTACCTTCGCAATAACATCAGCAAGAGGTTCGGAATCTGATAAGGAATGAACAGCTAAAATAGGTTCATCTGCTAGTTTATCCATATCAGCATAAAATGCTTCTTGATCTTGTCGATGTTTTAAGAGGTAATTTTTTAATTCAGTTTTAGTCATGGTTTGAAAATTAGTATTCATTAGATAAATCTCCTATCTCCATTACGATTAATTAATGCTTCTATCATTTGCTTCCGTTTCAATGTCGATCGCTACAATTTTGCCGTAATTTTGTTTCTCTAAAGAAGGACGAATTTTATGTTCATAGATTTCATTGCCACGACTAGCAAATTCTTCTTTGCTATAGCGAGGTTGCCTGAGAATCATAAATTAAATCTCTCCTTAAAATCAATAGCTGATTTGATTATAGATTATTAATGATGAGTTATATTTCTTTAAATTACCCTAAAACTGGGGCGATCGTACTTTTTTAGTTAGTCAATGACATTATTTTGAATACTATAGTCTGTAGATTCTTAGTCTAGTCCATGTGATCATAAAACGATGAGTGAAATAAACAAAGCTATTGCCAAAGTTATAAGTGATTTAAGATACTTTCAATCCTTGTCACAAGAAGAATTAGCTGATGAGGCCGGAATTCATCGTACATATATTAGTCAAATAGAAAGAGAACTTAAATCTCCTACTCTTCAAGTCTTGATGAGAATAGCAAAGGCTTTTTCGGTCAAATCAAGTTATATTGTTAAAGCAATTGAAACACAACTACAGATGAAAAATAACAAATATAAAATTCAGTCATCATTTCAGATTGATGTTGGTTTTTCGGTGAATACAAAGAATATTAATGATGCAGTCATTCAAACAAATATAATTATTGCGGATTTACCACCAAGTTTGTTTAAAAGTATTGACTATAAAACAACCAGTGCAATTATTGGAGCAATTTTTTGTGACACTTTAGCATCTATCACCAATAGTATTGTTAATCCAATAGAAAAAGGACATCCTGATCTTATTCCATCTGTTGGAGCTAATGCTACGGAAGAAAAGTTAAGAAATTATCCTCAAGGTTTAGAAATAAAATGTACTATTGGAAATGTTAAAACTGGTGCGAATTTAAGAGTAGGTGAAAGTAGAATTGAAAAATTGACTGGTATAACATGGCAAGCTCATCACAGAGAAGTTAAAGAGCTTTTAGGACTCACATGGGACTTTGTTAACACAGAAGATCAATCCTTTAATTATCCGACTATCACTGCGGTTTTTTATTCCAATCAATTAATTTCTGACGATTGGGGGGCTATAAGTGGAACAGAAGGACGCAACACAAAAGTTACGGCAATGTTAGCAAGTGGAAAGACAAAAATGGGAAATGGTTGGATTATCTTATTAGATAAAATTAATTATTTGGCAAAATACCAGCGTTTTCTTAAGTTTTCACTGAATAAAAATTTACCAGAATAGTTCCAATTGTTTTGGCTGATTAATCTCAGATCGATAAAAAATCAATTCTTTACTAACTTTTCCCGCTACACCTTTTAAATCTATAAGAGGCTTAAAAGGTAAATAATCCCCGTATTCACCTTCACAAAAAATAAGCTCTCCTTTTCTCTTTAATGACCAATTGGATAGATTTTCATAATTAAGATTTGCACTAGAATGATAATATCCCATTCCAGGTTCATTTTTGTATGGCGGATCAATAAACCATGTAGCTTCAATATCAGGGGCTAAAGTATAATCTCCCAATATAATTTTCCAATGTTTTATCTTAAAAAGATTTTCTGACATTAACCGCTTACTAATTTCCCAATTTCTTGCAAGTACTGGTGTTACTTTAATTGTTTTATATTTGAAAGCCATTTTGGTAGAAGCATGAATAATATGTAAGAATTCCGAACTTTTTTCACCTGGTTTTAGACTGGGAAGATTTCTTATTTGTTCTGAACTGGCTTCATTGATAAGCCAATCCCAGATAGAGGAAACTTTTTTGTCTTTTTCGATTAAAATGACTTGTTTTTTCCAATTATCTGAGTAAAGAGAATATGCGGCTGCACCAGCAAAAGGTTCAATTATAGTTTCATAGTTGGGTTCAGGATAATACTTGGCTATTTGTTTTTTTCTTCCGTAATAATAAAACACTTAATATAACTAATTAGATTATTGATGAACATTTTTTTGTAATTGTATAATGACTAATGCACTTTGATGTAAACTCATTATTCCAAGAGTTATTTGTTAACAAAGCACTCAAGATTTCAAGTATTTTTGTGCAAGTCCTGTTTTTGATAATAACATAAAACAACAGCTTTTTGAATACTATAGTATCAACAAAATAATTATTAGTAATTATTTTGGTTCTTCACGAGATGGTATGCTGTGAAAGCTGGAAGTCTTGATCTCTCGTTTTCAAAATGCAATTTGCATACTAAGTCATGAAGAACCATTATTTTTAATTAACAAAATCTAAATAATAGTCTGACGATTAAGGACAATTAACTCCTTAAAACTATCATTATCTAATTCCGTTAACCATGACTCATCTGAACCAACGATCGCATCTGCTATTTTTTTCTTATCCTCAATCATCAAATCAATTCTTTCCTCCAATGTACCTAAAGTGACGAACTTATGGACAAAAACATTCTTCTTCTGCCCAATTCTAAATGCCCTATCAGTGGCTTGATTTTCCACCGCAGGATTCCACCAGCGATCGAAATGAAACACATGATTTGCCTTAGTTAAAGTTATGCCCACTCCCCCTGCTTTTAAAGACAAAATAAACAAAGAAGGTTCAGTATTTTCCCCTTGAAATTCCTCAATCATTTGCTCCCTTTTTTTCCGAGAAGTTCCTCCATGCAAATAATAAGTATTATAGTAAAATTTTTGTTTAAAATAATGTTGTAAAGCCTCGCCAATTTCCGTAAATTGAGTAAAAATTAAGAGACTTTCACCCTCCGCAATTACTTCCTCCACCATCTCCCCTAACCTTTCTAATTTATGAGAACGTTGAGGATTAAATTCACTATTATCCTGTAAAAATTGACGAGGATGATTGCAAATTTTTTTAAGACGCATCAGAGTAGAAAGTATTAAACCTTTCCGTTGCATTCCTTCTGCTTCTTCTAATTCTCCCGCTACTTCTTTCACCACTAATTCATATAAAGAAGCCTGTTCTTTAGTTAAATTACAATATTGTTTATGTTCTAATTTATCAGGTAAATCTTTAATAATATTTTTATCGGTTTTTAATCTTCTTAAAATAAATGGTTCAACTAATTTTTTCAAGACAACAGACTGTTTTTTATCATTATTCTTCTGAATTGGTATCTCAAAAGATTTTCGAAATTGAGTTTGCTTACCCAAATAAGCCGGATTAAGAAAGTTAAAAATTGACCATAAATCCAAGAGACGATTTTCCACAGGAGTACCCGTTAAGGCTAAACGATAATTAGCATTTAATTTTAAAATAGCCTTAGTTTGAGCAGTGCTAGGATTCTTAATATTTTGAGCTTCATCTAAAATAATTCTTTGCCATTTTACTCCGTTTAATAACTTTAAATCTTTCCGAGCTAAAGTAAAAGAAGTAATAATTAAATCATAATTTTTTGCCTCAGTTTTAAAAGTTTTTTCTTCAGAGATGCGATCGCCCCCATGATGAATCATTACCTGAAGATGAGGGGCAAATTTTTCCACTTCCTTATACCAATTTCCTACCACGGAAGTCGGGGCAATTAATAAAGTAGGAAATAACTGTTTATTTTCATTTTTTTCCTGAACTAAATGAGCGATAACTTGTACCGTTTTTCCTAAACCCATATCATCCGCTAAACAACCATTTAAACCTAATTGTTCTAAAAATTTTAACCAAGAAACACCTCTCTTTTGATATTCCCTTAAATCCCCTTGAAAATTATCAGGATTATTCGTTAATTCTAGCTGAGTATAATCTGTTAATTTTGCCATCATTTGGGCTAAACTCTCATCATGTTCAACCTCAAACATATCCACTTCTTCAGTGGCGGTTTTCATTAATTCTAGTAAACTTTTTTCGCTATTTTCTTCCTGATTATTTTGCCAAAATTCCAGCATTTTTTGCATCTGATTTTGGTCTAATTCTACCCATTCTCCTCTAAATTTAACTAAGGGTATTTTTGCTGATAATAATTGTTGCCATTCTTGGGGGGTAACAACTTCATTGCCAATAGCTAACTGATATTGATATTGAATAATACTGTCTAAACTAAAGTAACCTTTCTCATTTTTACTACTAGAAGAAGAAGATTTTTTTGTCGATGCTTGTAAGCGAATTTTGGCTTTTTGACGACCGCTAGGAGTCCACCATGCTGGTACAATCACAGTATAACCTGCATCTTGTAAAATCCATGCAACCTCTTTGAGAAAATCAAATGCTTCTGTTAATGTTAAAGACAATCCTACTGGTTTATCGGTTTCTAATCCAGCCCATAATTTAGGATAAATTCTCGCTCCATAACCTAAGTTTAAGAGTAAGTTTTTTTCAAATTCTTTCCCAAATTTTTCTGTAACTAATTGCTTAGTTTTTTTATCAAAATGCCAGTAATCATCTAAATTTAATTTTAAAGAAGGGTCTTTTTTCGATGCCACTAAAAATTCTAAATACCATTTATCTGGGTTTTCTTCGGATGCTTCTTTCAGTCGAAAACATAAGTTAAAATCACTATTATTACTACTAACAATTATTTTTTGATACCATGTTTGCCATTGTTGATAAATTTCTAAACTAGCTTTATCATTGAAAGATTTTTCCAGCGAAAAAAGACAGTTATGTAGTAAAGAATAATTTTCAATTTTTTTAGTAAAAACTTGGGGTAAAGAAGTATTTTTAATTATTTGTTGCAGTAAATATTCTGAAAAATGATGTAATAAAGTTTCTTTGTCATAAAAATTAATTGAATCAGGTAATTCAGCAAAACCTGCCACACAAGCAAGGGGCATCATCTCAATACTTTGTTTAATTAATTGTTGATAATGATGTGAAACAATAGCCCAAGTAGGGTAAATTTCCGTAGATAAGGATTTAGATGCTTTTTTCTTAGTGTTTATTTCTCGATATTTTAAAGCAGGGATATATTGATCTTTGATAATAATTTGTCTAAAATTTTGAGTATAATAATACCAAAAAAGCAAATCAATTCCTAATACCCACTCTTGAGATTGATAGAGTGATAAAAAATGAATATTATTCAGATTTTTAATAATTTCAGCTAAAGGAAAAGATTCGATCGCCCAGTATTGTAACTCACTATTTTCAGGATATTCAACCTCTAAATAACGACTTAATGTTAAAGAGGGTAGAGGTTGATTCTCACTACTAGGAAGGAGAAAATATTTATTGCTTATTAGTTTAACAGGATCTTGATATTTATTAAGTGAAACTCCTAAATCTTTGACCAAAAAGTTAGCTAAATCTTCTGGGGTTAATTGACGAGGATAAAGATTATGAATTTTTGTACTTCTACGACGATTTTCGGCAATTTCTACCCACAAATAAAATGTACCATTTTGAATAAAGTTATCTTCTGAGGAGGGAATCCATGTACCGTGAATTATTTTCATATCAAGCCAGTCTTGCTTTGATGGTTTCAATTTTATTTTAAATGTTAGAATCGTAGAACGATCCTAAATTTTATCTAATCACTTACACTACTTGCCGTAAATTGCCGCCAATTCTTTGCGAATATCCAAAAAAACATCCCTTCTTAAATAAGGGTATTCACCCAACCAAAGTTTATTACGAGGAATATAAACATCGGTAATTTGAGCAATATTCATAAAATCAGGATCATTAGTTAATAATAAGCCTTCTACTGCTTGTCCACGATTAATTGATTTATAAATTCTTTTGACTGGGGTGGTAATAGTCGCTCGAAAACCACTTTTATCGCCAATATCCATGTTGAACAAGCGACGGCGATTTTCCACAATAATCGCCCTACCTAATTTGTCGATCGCAGATTCTTCTTTAATAATTTCTTCCGTTAAATAAACATCTAAAACCTTACCACGCCAAAAGCCACAATAACGGTAACGACGAAAACGATTATTTCTCACACTTGCCCAATATATTGGACTCCATAACCAATATAATCCCATAACAATACGAAAAATGAGAGATATATTATCCCCGGCTTTGCCAAAAAATGATCCCAATAACCAGAAAAAAAGGACTCCAATCAAAGAAATAAACAGATTTTTCAATAATGTGGCAAAATTTGCCCAATAATAAGCATATTGTTTTCCAGTTGCGATCGCAGGTATTAAATCATTGATAGCATCTTGTTTGAGAGGAATCAGCATGATTTGAATTCGGAGTTAGAAGTTGGGGATTCGGAGTTAAGAGTTAGTAGGGGTTAAATATATTCAACCCCTACGGAGTGGGGAGTAGGAAGTGACGAGTAATGAAGGAAAAATTAGTATTTTAGGGTTTATTGTGCGTAACGTCAGTAAATTAGATTAATCAACTTTTTCCACATTTCCTGCTTTTACCCAACCTTCCTCCCCACTGCTAGGAATGCGAATTTTTTGCCAATCCCCATCACTACTACTACTGAGAATGATGATTTCCCAATTATAACCCACACCCCCCACTCTTTCGGAATTGGGATCAGGTTGCGATCGCACACTTAAACCTGATGACCATATGACTCTAGCACGATATGCCCCTTCGGGTAAATCTTCTGTTTCCTCTGTAACAGTTTCTTCGGTGACAGTTTCAGGGGTTTCTTTTTCCTCTTCAGGTTTTGTAGTCGTTGTCACTGTCGGCTGAGAAGACTCTGGTGTAAATTTTTCTGCTGAAGTTTCTTCGGAGAAAGTCGGTTTAGGGGGATTGCCAGAGACTTGAGTTAAGAAAAAATACGCCCCTCCTGCGATTCCTGCGGTAAAAAGAATAATGCCCAGAAAAAAACCGATTAAAAATTGAAACAAACCCGATATATTCATCATTGCTGATTGGAAAAATTAGAATTTTATAGTAGATGTTAGCAAATTAGGGAGAAAAAATTTGAACCAAATTCATGGGAGGATTCAGATGTATTGTTTGTAAACCATACTTACTCCCCTCAAGCACATTATTATAATTATCATCGATAAATAAAGTCGAAGCAGGATTAAGTTTTGCTGTTTTGACGACATAATCATAAATAGCTCGTTCTGGTTTATGTAAACCAATTTCATGGGAATAATATATTCTCTCAAACAGGGATTCAAAAGTATAGTTTTTTACATTTTGGGCAAATCTTTTTTTGACTTCTCGAATATGGATAGGATTTGTGTTACTCAGAATAAATGTGCGTTTATTTTGTTGAATTTTTGCCAATAAATCCCCCATATACTCAGGCACACATTTTAACATTCGATTCCATAGTTCTTCTAATACAGTTAGATCTAAGTCAACTTGAGCCGCATCTTTAATTTGAGATAAAAAGGTTAAATCACTCAGTTTTCCTATTTCATATTGATAAGCTATCTGTTTTAATTCAGATAATAGTTTATCATCTTTTCGAGGGCTAATTTCTAATAGTTTTTGATAAGGAGTTTCCATTTCAACCTCTATGATTACTCCCCCTAAATCGAAGATAATTGCTTCTATATTTTGTAAATTAATTTGATTTTTCATGATAAACTAATAGTTTTAATTATTTAAAAATGTAATCGTTATAAATCAATCCTTTTAATTTAACTGTTACACCTAACTAGGGCTTTTTCATTTTCGAGAAAGAAAAAAGAGGGGGAGATAGGGAGAGAAGGGTATGGGGAGATTTTTGTTTATAACGTTTTAACTAATAGAAAAAAATCCTTGTATATCTTGCTCTGAATTAATCTCAATCAACCCAATTTATCATTCTGGAGAAGCAAAAGACTCGATTTTTTTATTTTCAATTCCTAACTGAAAACTGCTTCGTCTAGGCGTTTTAAGACAAAATCCCGATCTAAATAAGAGAATAAATAACCAGCTTTCGGGCCTTTTTCTTTACCTAAAAAGACATAATAAACCGCAGGAAAAGCCACATTTGGACTAATCCCTAATTTTTTAGTAACCGTAAATAATGCCGTTTGCAATTCCTCTCCTTCCCATTTTTCAACGGTAGTCAAATTCTCTTTTAATTGAATTAAATATTGTTTTTGTTCATCGGTTAATTGAGAGACTATTTCGGGCATTTCATCAAAGTAAATAACCAGTTTTTCTTCTTCGTCAGCATAGTCTTCTAACCATTTTTTCGCTACTGCAATTCGTTGGTTAATTTTCTCCCAATCATACTCGTTTAAGTCTCTTTCTGCACGTTTTTCGATTTCTGCTTTTAAGTCTAAATGGGGTACTTGTAAAAGAGAAATAAGGGTACTAATGTCAAAAGTATAATAGGGTTTTATTTCTTCTCCTAATTGAGCATAAAATAATGGTAATAAGGTGCGATCGAGTTCTACATTTTCATCGTCTTTCTGCAACTGCTCATATTCATTTAAAAGGTTATCATAATCCCTAAATAAACGGGTAATTGTCTCATAATTAGGAGCAAAATTAATCACAGTTTTCGGTTGAGTTCTTAACATTAAAAAGCGCAATAATTCAGGAGGCAATAAATCCGCCATATCTTTCGCACTCGAACCCACACCCTTAGAAGAACTCATTTTCGTACCATTGACTAAAATAAATTCATAAGGAGAATGGAAGGGGGGTTTTTTGTGTAAAACCTTGCGACAAATACCGTTAGCGACATCCCTTGAGCCACCTTTTTGGGAGTGATCTTTTCCCGCCATTTCCATCGTCACACCAACTAAATCCCATTTAGCCACCCATTCCACTTTCCATGGTAATTTCCCATTCCCATCAAAAGGGGAAATCCAACCCTGATGCCCACATCCTTTCACCCAATCGGTAGCATCTTCTTTACAGGTAAAAAACACTTCCGATCCATTGTAATCAGTTGCAGTCGTAGTAGCAATTTTGCCACAATTGGGGCAGATTACTTGAAAAGGATACCAATTATCGGCGCGATCGGCTTTACTCACATCTCGATAAACTTCCCTCACATCTTGGGCATGATTGAGAAACTTGTCAATGTAAGGATTTAATTTCCCTGAGCGATATAAGTCTCTTAAATAATAGATTTCCGCTTTCACCCCTAAATATTCAAAGACTTCGAGAAATTCCCCCATAAAATATTTCGCATAATCAGGCTCGCTTTCATCAGGAGAAGGCACATTACAAAGGGGATAACCCAAATAGGGAGAGAATTTTTCCCGATCCAAATAATGGGGGACGGTATCTAAAGCATCGTAATCGTCCACTCCATAAGTGAATTTTACAGGTTTTCCTGCTCTTTTCAATGCCCGATACATCACATCATGAATAATCACCCCTCTGACTGAACCAACATGAACTCTACCTGAAGGAGTTTTGGAATCGTTAACTAATTCTTCTTGTTGTGAGGAAGCCGCTATTTTATCCGCCCAAAACATATTTTAATTGCTGTTAAATTTAGTTACACTGTAAAGATTCCATTATAAGCTAGTTTGGTGAAGGTGGGGAACACGGAACAGTTTTGATATTATTTATCTTAGGTGATTTCTAACAATAAATATACCAGCATGATCACCCCTAACCCCCCTTAAACAAAGGGGGAATTATCAAGAAAATGGGTAGATTCTTTCTTGGAAACCACCTTATTGTTAAAAACAGATATTTATTTTTTCAGTAATATCTATACTCCTTACTCCAAAAATCCGAACTCCGAACTCCGAACCCCAACTCACTAAGCAGTTTTCATGTCTCTCAAACTGGTAATATCCACTTCGATGGAAGGTCCCATGGAAGAAGAAACGTACATAGTACGCCAGTAACGACCTTTAGCCCCAGAAGGACGCTGACGATCGACGGTTTCTTGAATAGCTTTGAGGTTTTCTAATAAATCTTCCGCAGAGAAAGAGGCTTTACCGAACATGACGTGAACAATACCGGTGCGATCGGCTCTGAACTCTAATTTACCTGCTTTAAATTCACTGATCGCACCTGCTAAATCGGTGGTGACAGTACCACCTTTCGGAGAAGGCATTAAGCCTTTAGGACCTAAAACACGACCTAATTTAGCGATTTTGGGCATCATGTCAGGGGTTGCGATTAAGACATCAAAGTCCATCATCCCTTTTTGAATTTCATCGATCAAGTCTTCATCCCCGACTAAATCTGCACCGCCGTCACTAGCTTCTTTTACTTTTTCCCCTCTGGTAATGACTGCTACTCTTACGCTTTGTCCTGTACCTTTGGGTAAACTAACGGTAGTTCTTAACTGTTGATCGGTGTATTTAGGATCAATACCTAAACGGATATGCACTTCTGCGGTTTCATCAAATTTCGCAGTAGCGGTTTCTTTTAACAGTTGTAACGCCTCTAAAGGTGCGTAGGCTTTAGCCTCGACTTTGGCTAAGGCTTCTTTATATCTTCGACTTAATTTTTTCATTGGGTGTAATGTATCTCCTTGGGTAAACTAACGAAGTAAAAACCTCTCCCCAGATTGCGAAAATCTTTTAGTAGTTAAAAAGTATTTAATCTACTTTCAATTCACAAACTTCCATGGAAAGTTATTTCACAGACTAATCAACAACGACAACGCCCATGTTACGAGCAGTTCCAGCGATAATCTTCATTGCCGCTTCTATATCATTTGCATTCAAATCCTGCATTTTGGTTTGAGCAATTTCTTGTAACTGAGCTTTAGTTAGTTGAGCTACTTTATTCCGATTAGGTTCTTTTGAGCCTTTTTCAACACCTGCGGCTTTTTTGATTAAAACCGAAGCCGGGGGGGTTTTGAGAATAAAGGTAAAACTACGATCCTCAAATACAGAGATTTCCACTGGAATAATCATTCCGGGTTGATTAGAGGTTTTCGCATTATACTCTTTACAGAATGCCATGATGTTCACACCATGTTGACCCAACGCAGGACCTACGGGAGGTGCGGGGTTAGCTTTACCTGCGGGTAAAGCCAATTTAATCATTGCAACGACTTTCTTCGCCATTATTCAAGTTTCCTTTTATTTATCCTTGTTTTTCTACTTGGTTAAATTCCAATTCTACGGGGGTATCACGTCCGAAAATAGATAATAGTGCCTTGAGCTTGTTTTTCTCGGTACTAACCTCAATAACCTCCCCTGCAAAGTCTTTAAATGGTCCTAATAGCACGAGGATTTTATCTCCCACTTGCATATCAATTTTTAAGACGGGTTCGGCTTCCTCGGATTCTTTAAAGATACGGGCTACTTCGGAAGGAGATAGGGGTAAGGGTTTAACATGACCTCTGCCTCTCCCGACGGCACGGCGTTGTTCTGCACCGACAAAGTTAATGACATTGGCGGTATTTTTCACCATTTGCCACGCATCATCATCGAGAATCATCTCCACCAACACATATCCGGGTAAGACTTTTTCTGCACCGTGAACACGGCTACCGTCTTTTTTCACCTTTACTGTCGGTGATTGAGGTATTCTAATCTGTAGGATACGATCGCCCAGATCAAAACTATGGGTTCTTTGTTCAAGATCGGTTTTGACCTTTTTTTCGCAACCAGCGGCAACCTGAACCACATACCAACGGGTTTTTCCCACGGCTCTTGTGGGAATCCCTTGGGTTTGACTCTCTTGATTACCAAAGGCTTGAGTTTGATCATCAGAGGAATAAGTCATCAAAACACCTTCCCAGCCAACCAGCCAAATAATTTATCAATCAAATAAATTAGGGTTGAGATGACTGTAACCATCAAAATAACGGCTACGGACTCACTAAGCAACTGCTGACGGGAGGGCCACACTACCTTTGCCAGTTCTTGTTTTGTTTCATCGACAAAACTACTAGAGATGATTTCTTTCCCCTGATTATTACTACTCGAATTAGTATCTTTTGCTTTCACGGTATCTTTATTAGTCACAATTATTCCCTCATTAACTAACTTTTGCTTGTAGCGACTCATTTTAAGACACCACTAACAAATACTCATTATATAATTACTTAACCATCTTTATAGCTCTAGCCAACACGTCCTAGAGGATTTGAACCCCTGACATTCGGTTTTGGAGACCGACGTTCTACCACTGAACTAAGGACGTATATTGAATTACTATAACAATTTTGTTAACTTTTGTCAAGGTAAAATCACACTTTTTGGGTTAACAACTATAGTAGTTGGTAGGACACTACGGTTAAGCAGTTAAGGTTTGCGAGAGAAACAGAAGACTATTTTTTCTTTTTGCTTTTAGCGGTTTTAACAGTGTCGATGGGGCGATCGAAACGTTGTTTAATACGGGTTGCTTTACCAACTCTGTCTCTAAGATAATAAAGTTTCGCACGGCGTACTTTACCTCTGCGCAGAATTTCGATATTAGCCACGATGGGGGAGTGGATCAAGAATACTCTTTCTACTCCTACGCCCTGAAAAATACGTCTAACGGTGATGGTTTTGTTAATACCGCCGTGACGCATTCCAATCACTGTACCTTCAAAAGGTTGTATTCTTTCTTTCCCACCTTCTTGGATGCGTACACCAACTTTAATAGTGTCGCCGACGTGAATGGTGGGAAGACTGTCTTTGTTTTTTAAATATTCCGCCTCAATGGACTGGATTATCGCATTGGCATTAATAGACATGGAGATTGATTGGTTTAAAACTCACAATTTTTCATCATAACTTTTTTTTGTCTCTTTGTCAATAGGAGATTCGATCGCGAATTAATGACAGACAATCTTACCAAACAGGATCAGAATAAAGATTAATGGTTATTTCTTCCTTGTCACTAGGAATTGAGCTAATACAAGCACAGATCGGAATTTGATCATCTAACTCTACCTCACAAGCATGACAAGATCCCATTAAACATCCCGTAGGAATAAAAACTCCTCCACGCTTTGCGACATCGAGTAATGGTTCGCCAGTTTGAGCCTCCACAGTAACATTATCTGGGAGAAAGGTAACTTTCACGGTGGTCATAAGTGTTGAAATTGAGCTAGTTTATCTTTTAGTTTACTAAACCGCAAGTACATGACGGGGATCAATGAACCTCAGTTCGATATAAGAATTGTTGATTTAGGTCGGTTTCGGGTTGCAGGTTTCAGGGGGGTTTTTTTAAGATTGATTAATCAATCAAGGTGCTGAAAAACAATAAAATCAATAAACATAAGTTTTTTATCAATTCTAGGAGTTACGCATTGACAAAAATCACTAAATGTGCATAAGAAAAAATAAGT
>CAYPDC010000073.1:0-19362 GCA_964409355.1 uncultured Cyanobacterium sp. | reverse complement strand
TTATTTTAACCTTTATTTGCCCATTATCTTATTTTATTTGAGCGAACGATGAGTTCTTATATCGAACTGAGGTTACATAGGGTTTGCTGAATAAATAACAAAAAAAAGGTGGGTATTGCCCACCTAAATTTAAAATTTAAAAGTAGTTTTATTTATTGTTAAAACTATATTGCAACTTCAAAAGCTACACCTTCTAAGGTGAATTGAGGGAAGTTAGCGAGAATACTATCTCTTTCCTCCTCAGCCACGAAAATATAACTACCTGGTTGCTCAGTGTTTTGGAAGCGGTAAATATCGGTTGCAAGATCGGCATCCGCAGATAAGGCGTAGAATGCAATCCCCTCATTTACGAATTGAGGATAGTTTTGACGGATACTGTCACTTTCCTCCTCTCCCGCAAATAAGTATGTGCCGGGTAGATCGCTATTTTGAAAACGATTAAACCTGATTAATCGATCATCCGCTTCTTCACTAACGTTGAAAGCAAATCCTTCTTCCACAAATTGGGGGAAGTTTTGACGGATACTGTCACTTTCTTCCTTCCCAGCAAATAAAAATGTGCCGGGGCGATCGCTGTTTTGGAAACGGGTTAAAGGATCGTTTAATAATGTTTCAAGAACTAAGTCCTCTACTAACACGGTGCGATCGCTGAACTGGAGTTGTTCGACATTGGTTAAGGTATCAGTATTTGTACCAACGGTGACAACGCCATTTTCTACACTGATGGGAAACTCGGCAAATGCACCATCGTAAATTACGGTATCATTGCCTTCGCCCCCATCAATTTGGTTCTCAACATCTGGTAATCCGCTACCGATGATCTCATCATCTCCAGCACCTGCATTAACAATATTATTACCACCAGCAGGATCGATTCTGTCGTTTCCTGAACCAGTAGTGATATTATCCTCACCGTCACCACCGACAATTACTAAGTCATTGGTGCGATCGCCGAAATTAAATGTACCGCCGTTATTACCAATGTTGATAGTAACAGGGTTATCTAACAAGGAATCATCACGGAAGTCGAGGTTTTGAATACGGGTATCTTGCTCAATGGGAGTATCCGCTTCATCAAAGGCTTGAGTAGCATCGGGGAAGAACTCCGCTAAATATTCCGCTAACGCATCCTGTTCTCCAGCAATAGGTAAATCGGAATTATTAGGTAAGCCTTCAGGATTTAAGCTATCAAGTCTGACTACATTTTCAAAGTAGAAAATAGGATAACCGTCTCCACCACCTGCTAAGAAGTCCAGAATCACCATTTTATAAGTGGTATCGGGATCAACTACTAATTCTCCATCAAGAACGATCGCCTCTTGAGTACCATCTTCACGGTTTAAGACGAGGTTTTGGATTCTTTCTCCGGGAGTGGCAACACCAGTGGCATCACTATTTTCATCCCGGGTAAACTCAATGGGGGTATTATCAGGATCAAAGCTGAAACTAAAACCGCCAATTTGCCCGAATTGTCCGGGGGATGTACCGGGAGCCCATTGTGCGACAAAATGTTCTGCTAAGTCTTTGATACCTTGAGCAGAAATATCCGCAACAGATAGTTTATTGTCGAAACGCAAAGAGTTTTCAATATCTAGTTGAGAAACATCTCCTTCTTCTTTCCCAACCGCAGGATTTGCTTGGGGAGGTAATTGAATTAACTCGTTTGTGCCACCATCAATGAAAGAAACACCGATTTGATCACGGATACCACCGCCATTTTTCACGGAAATATCGATGTCAAAGCCGTATTGCTCTGCATACCAAAGGTTAGCATCGGCAGTTAAGTTACCTAAGTTGGTTTCTTCGGTGCGCACACTAGAGCGTAAACCATTAAGCCATACTTCAGTATTGCCGAAAAGATTGCTGTCTTTGCTGTTGATAAATTCACCAACTCCGTCCACAATTTCCACTAATTCCGCATCAGCAACGGCTTTTACTTGGTCAAAAGTGGTAATATCTTCTTCATAGAGGCGATCGACCCCTGCAATATCCGTAGCAAAAGTACCGCTTTCATCACCAACACTGAGAATATTTCCTTCTCCGTCAAAGTCAACGATTAACTGTCCTACATAGCGATAGTTAGCCGCCGTGTTGATTAAGTAAATATCATTACCGTCAGCATCTTGGAATACTTGAGGATAGGGTTGTAATAACTCAGGAGGAACTTGAGTTTCGTCTTCACGAAGGACATCATCATCATTGCCCATGACACGGTGAGAACCACCACCCATGAGAATATCCACATTGCTTAGTTTAGAGGCTAAGGCTTGTTCAATTTCAAACTGTTGTAAGTGGGTCATCAACACGATTTTGTTGACACCTTGGGCGACTAACTCATCCACAAAAGGTTGTACGCTGTCAGCAATTAATTGAGCGTTGGTTTCAATATCACGGCTATTGGGATCGGTTAACATAGTGATACCGCCAATATTGGCAATTTGAGGTAAGTAAGGTACTACTGCACCAATTACACCAATTTGCTCACCGTTAACATCCACTACCACGCTCTCGGTTAAACTAGCAGGTTTCGGTGCTTCCCCAGAATCAACTACTAAGTTTTTCAAGTTAGAACTATCGGTGGAATAGTCTAAGTTGGTGGCTAAGTAAGGGAAACTTGCTCCCGTGAAACCAGTGGTAGGATCGATTCCCGTACCTTGAATGTCAGCATTCGGTGCGATCGCATTATAGAAAGCGGAAGTTCCTGCGTCAAATTCATGATTACCAACGGCAGCCGCATCCCAACCTAATTCATTTTGAATGAGGATGTCAGCGATACCTTGACGACCATAAATGTCTTGACTCGCATTGAAAAATGGACCTGCAATGAATAAATCCCCTGAAGATAATTTCAAGGTATTTTCATACTGTGCATCCAAGGCGTTTAACACCGCAGAAAATCCGATGGCATCTTGTAAAGCGGGGATACCTGCTTCTTGATCCGATGCGTGAAGTAACTGTAAGGTAAAAGGTTCTGGGGTAGGCGCTTCTATCTCATAAATGCTAGTTGAACCACTAACTTCATTAGATACTACCAATAAAGGAACGCCATTAGGACTATCTTCCGCACTGATAAAGACTAAGCCTTCTGGTCCTAAATCTCCCGCATCAGGATTAGATGAACCGTCCTCTAATTGTGCATCTACAGTAAAATCACGGTTGTTAATGTACTGAACAAATTGAGCATCGGTAGGATCGCTAATATCATAAACCATGATTCCGCCTACTCTTTCTAAACCGATGAAAGCATAAGGCACACCATTGATTTCTCCTACGACCACTCCTTCTGGTTCTGGTCCTTTGTCGTCGGAACGGCTATCAAAGGAGTCGTTATCGTCGTTGTTGGAGTTGAAATAGTCGGGAATTTGTTGGGCAACAATTCGCTCAAAGTCATCACCACTATCAAATACTAAGTTTCCGTTACTATCCCAGATAGAGAAAGATCTTGCACCATAGGAGTAGAGTTGATCAAAATCACCATCACCGTCGGTATCCCCTAAAGTGTTGGTAATATTTAAACGACCTAGTTGCTCATCTTCTTGTAATCTTCCAGCGTTAGGGAAGGCAACAGGATCTAAAGTTAAATCGTTAACCCGATCTTCTTCGCTGAAACCATCGTAATCTCTTGAGTCTCCCTCGTTAGCACTGACTATATATGTTTGACCATTCACCTCATAGGATGCGATCGCATCTGGTTGGTACATTCCAAATACAGGCCAGTTTGTGATATTGATAGCATCATCACGGTTACTAGCATCAAGGGCATTGCCTTCGAGACTATGATCTTTAAATCCTAAAGGTACAATACCTGAAACCGTACCAGTGGTAATGTCAACAACTGCTAAAGCGTTGTTTTCTTGTAATATAACATATGCGACTTGAGAGTCACCAGAAAAAGCAATGTATTCGGGTTCTAAATCTTGAGATACACTAGCATCTAAACCGAAAATGCGTACTCCTTGAGCGATTAAAGCGTCTTTTTGAGCATCAAAGGCGTTAAAGTTCGCATTGGTAACAGTGGCATTTTCTACCCCTGTGCTAATGTCAATAATACTAATAGAACCTTCAGGATCAATGCTATAATCGTCATTGGGTTCACCCTCATTAGCCGTTAATATTTTCATTCCGTCTGGGGTGAATGTCACCATGTCAGGTAATGCCCCAACTTCCACAGTATTAACAGGTGCAACAGGGATACTGAAGTCGCTATTGCTGTTAAAGAAAACAACACTACCGTTATCGGTTTTTACACTAGCTTCGAGGGCGATCGCAACTATGCCATTTTTAACGGCGACACTATTAGCGACTCCACCTAAAGCAGAAGCATCAATTTCCCCAATTTTAACGGGATTGCTAGGATCAGAAAGATCTAAAACATCAACAGTTACAGATTCAGCATTGACTACAAACAAGCGGTTAGTAGATGGATCAAAGGCTGGAATTTCCGCTGCACCCTCATCAAACTTACCTGTAGCATAAGTTCCCACTAAATTGAGATTAAGAATCCCAGAACCAAAAATAAAGTCTAATTTGACAAGTTGAGTTTCCCCACTGTTATCATCAACGCCATCATTGTCATTAATAACCCAAATAGTATCATCAGTAACAGCTAAACCTTCGAGTTTTTCGGGCATTAAACCACCAGTTGCGGTAAAGTCTGGAATTAAATCCCTAACAAACTGTTTTTCAAGGGTATCGCCATTTTCTGCTTCGGAAAGATTAATGGAATATAAGCGTTTGATCGCTGCATCGGGACCACCTTGATTATCTCTTTCTAGGACGAGGAAGTTACCATTGCCGAGGGGTGAAATATCGGAAAGGCCTACCCAACCGCCATTTTGAGACTCAACCGCATCGAGGGGATAGAAGTAATCACCAACCCATTCGGAGGTATTGGTATCATAAACGAGAACCCGGGGGTTAGGATCATCTGTCCAAGCACGTTGGAGAACAACTACTAATTGACCGTTATCGTAAGCAACACCCTCTAAACCGAAGCGAATCTGTTTAGCGTTGATCTCATCAGGAAGGGTGACAACTTCTTCGATCGCACCATCATTAGCATTAACTTTGAACAAATAATTAAGAATTTGTGCCTCATCTCCAGCCGCTCCTGCACCTTCAGAAGCAATCCAAAGAGAGCCATTACCAGTATCTGCAATACCTTCAGGATCGATGTTGACTGTATTGTCAGGGTTAACTAGATCAGGTTCTAAAGCTGCAAAAATACCGTTGGTGTCTTTGATGGTGGTTGCGGTGGTTAGTGTAGCAGGGGTTGTCGAAGTGTCGATGGTAAAGAAACGATTTGAATTATAGAAGCTATCTTCCACTGCATAAAGGGTATTACCATCTCCTGCCGTTAAACCAGACATGGCACTCCAAGGAATTGGTACACCATTTGCTCCGTTTACAGATTGGAGAGTAGGATACATAGCAGGTGTTCCCGACATCTCATAAATGTTGATTACAGAGCGAATTTTATCACCACGGGAATCTTCCTCAGAAGCAACTACTAAAAGATTTCTTTCAGGAATGGCTTTTCCGCCTTCAGGTGCTACTCCAGCAGGTAGAACTTGGACAAATTGAGGATTTGTAGGATCATCAACGTTGTAAACAAAAACTAGGCTAGAACGTTCAGAGTTGACGAATAGATAATCTGTACCATTGTAGGTAGCAAATTCAATGTTTTCTGGTTCGTTACCTTTGTTTTCCGAACGTGCTTCAGGATAGTGACCAACTTGAGCGGCGATGTTATCGAGTTCGCTACCAGAGGTATAAACAACATTACCTTCTAAGTCGTAAATGGTAAAGCCACGACTACCGCCATTCCAATCTCCTTCATCAGCAGTGGCAATATAGTCTGTACCAATAAAAGTAATGCCGTCGGGTTCCCGGGGAACATCATTGAGAGAAGAAGTTTGATTGATAACGTCATCTTCTACGGTGTCAATATTGGTTAAATCCACTAAACCAGCAGAGAAACTTCTAATCACCGTCGCAGTAGCTAAGTCAATCAGAACGATCGCATTATTTTCCTGAAGAGTAATAGCCGCAATATTATTACTATTGATGTCCACAAATTCAGGTTCGGGATCTTCGGGAACTGTTACCCCTGCAAGATTTGTTAAATCTACAGCAGTTGTAGTCCAATTATTGAGCTCTGCATCGGAAGTGTCCACAATCACCACAAAACCTGCGGGTAATTGAGGTAATCCACCATCTCCTAAATCTTCATCTCTTTCATTTTCAATGGCGATAACGGCATAGTTTCCATCAGGGCTAACTGCGATCGAATCTGGTTGTCCACCAATATCCCAAGACTGCATAATAGTTTGGGTTTCGAGGTCGATCGCCCGCAACTGTCCTGAAGGATTAACAAAATTTTCACTTGTATTGACAGCAACAAGGGCATAATTTCCCTTTACAGTAACGCTAGTGGGTTCTCCATCAACGTCAACTTCTCCGAGGGGTTGTGGATTGGACGGATCGGTAATATCCACGAATCCCACTGTGCCTTGAGGAGAATTGGAATAGATAAGGGTATTGCCGTCAGTGCTACTAGCAACAATTTCGGCAGCAGTTTCTAAGTCAGTATTACTATTAATTTCAATCTGACTAGCTACCACAAAAGAAGAAATACGGTTAAATTTTCCAGTTGGTAACTCACCGAACAAAGTTTGATACATTAACTTATAGATTTCGGTGTTATCGAGGGTAGAGGGTAATAAATCAGCATTCATCCCGTAGGCTTTGGAAACAATGGCACCGGGTACATCAGGAGTGCCACTCCAAGTTACACCAAAGTTGCCCATAGGACCATCGATACTACTTTGAGCCGAGAAGGGAATCCAAGGATTTTCCTCACTTCCAGTGCTACCATTTGCACCATCTAAAACCGCTACATTATCTCTGGTGGTAGTGGGGTTAACAACCACGAAAGGCGCAATCGCTTCCTCATCAGCAATAGCTGGTTCGCTGGTAATATTACCGCTAGGACGATTATAAGGAGCAAATTGGAACACTTGTAAACCACCGGCTTCACTGTCCGCCGCCGTTAATACTAAGGTATTAGGGTCTTGAGTATCAACATAATTCATCGCTACACCGATAGCCTCATCAGTACGGCGCACGGCTTCGATCGTACCCGGTGCATTGTTGATATTACCGAAATTGTCTGTACCTTCTTCTTCTACTACAACGAAGAAGCCATCCGGGTCTTGTTGAAGAATTACTAAGGAAGCCTCTAACATTTCCCCAACGGTGGGCGCTGTTTCTACATACAAAGGTAAAGGATTTTCAGTATTTAATCCTAATGTTTCCTCACTGCGCGCGTCATAGGTATTGGTGGCGGCGAATACCCCTAATAATTTTTCGGGAGGAGTCGCTTGGTTAACCGCATTGAACATTTGTTCTTCGGTGTAAACCACTGTATAACCTAAAGACTCCGCTAACTCAATTAAGTTAATAGTAGGACGACGTTCAGCACGGGTTTCATTGGCGTCCATTTCGGCAGTAACGTGGAAACCAGTTGTACCTTGGGGAAGCATATATAATTCTCCAGCACCCATGATCACAGTAGTACCAGAACGGATAACTTGCTCGGTAATTTCGGCATATTTATCTCTGGCACGAAGATCATTACCGTCTCTGTTGGTAGTTTCAGCTACAAAAGCGGCCGTACCCGGTTCAGCCATGTGTCCTGACTGAATTAAAGCGGTAGCTTTTCCTGCATCGATGGCTTCTTCAAAAATAGTTTTACCAAATACACCAGAAGCAGGGGTAAGAACGTTATTATCAGCATCTAAACCGAAGGATTCGTTAAAAACTTTCACACCGTTAGCATGGGTGACAGCACCACCGTTGGATGTACCTGTTAAGCGGTTGTCCATGTGACCGAGGTAAACCCCAGCATCGCTCATCATATCCCAATTCAAGCGCCCGTCTGGACCTAAATCAATGTTACGCGCAGCCATGAAGTGAGAAGGACTTGTACCATCAGGGTGAATGAAGATTACATTACCTGTGTTGGCGGTGGCTTGAGGGGCAGGAGTCGGATCAGGATTACGAGCTTCTAATTCTACCTCAAATAAGGTTTCATACATCAACTCGTAGATTTTGGTATTGTCTAAAGTAGCTGGTAATTTTTCAGCGTTTAAACCGTGAGCTTTAGAAACGATCGAACCACCAAAGTCAGGAGTTCCAGCCCAAGCGATACCAAAGTTAAACACATCACCATTAGCATCAGGTGCAGAAGTGAAAGGTAAAGTATCAGCGCCCTCCACCCCATCCATAGGCACAGGACGAGATTCAGTGGTGGGGTTATTATTGATAGTACCAACGGTTTGATCGGCAGGGAGGGGATCACGCACCTGTAAACCACCAGCTTCACTGTCCGCAGCCGTAATGATTAAAGTATTGGGATTTTCCTCCACAAAATCAAGAGCAACACCAATAGCCTCATCAGCACGGCGTAAGGCTTCTAAAGAACCAGACGCATTGTTGTTATTACCAAAATTATCTGTACCTTCTTCTTCTACAATGGCAATAGAACCATTATCAAAGTTGGGGTGCATTTTCATTAATGCTTGAGTGACTTCTAACATTTCGCCGATGGTGGGCGCTGTTTCCACATAGAGAGGTAAACCTCTTTCTGCTAAAACTTCTTCAGGGCGATCGTTAAAAGTATGAATCGGTGCGAATACCCCTAAAACTTTGGTGGGAGGAGTTGGCAAATCCAGTAAAGCGTTTAATTGTTCTTCTGTGTAAACAACGGTATAGCCTAAACTTACAGCTAAGTCGATTAAATTTTCGCTAGGACGGAAAAGAGGATTAGTGCTAAGGGCGTCATATTCTTCTGCAGTGCCGTGGAAACCATCAGTACCAACGGGTAAAAGATTTAATTCACCACCACCCATGATGAAATCAACGCCAGATTCAATTACTTGTTTAGCAATATCAGCCGCTTGACTACGGGGAGGCACTCTATTACCATCGACATTGATTTCTGCGGTTTTAGCCACAAATGCCGCCGTACCCGGTTCAAAAATACCCCCCGATTGTACTAAAGCAGTAACTTTACCAGCGTCTCTTGCTTCTTCCACAATGGTTTTATTTGTGCCAGAGAGAGAAACAATAGGAGAGCCATCGGCTTCAAAACCAAAAGACTCCGCAAATACCTTAGCACCCGTGGCATGGGTAACAGCACCACCATTGGAAGTACCACTGAGTTGATCTTCCATGTGACCGAGATAAACCCCTGTATGATCAAGGTTATCCCAATTTAAGCGCCCGTCTGGACCTAAATCAACGAAACGAGCAAAGGCAAAATGAGATGGACTTGTACCATCAGGGTGAATAAAAATTACATGATTCCCTGTTGTTGTCATAACTTTTATAGCGATAACTCAGCTAAATTACTGTTAACCTTTATACATAAAAAAGATTAACAAAAGTTAATGAATAGGTTATGAACAGAATAAGTTTTTAGTTTTTAGGATTAATTATAAAGTTATCACGCCTTTATCTCATGGTTAAATCACGAATTCGTGTTTAGTTTTTTTAACTCACTCTCCGCTTACAAAAAAATAAGTTAGTTATTTAAAGGGTTGTCCCCAATATTGCCAAGATTCTTTATTAAAGGGCGATCGCCACTTCAAAATTAATTGTTTTTCCAAATATTGCCGTACTTTTCTCGAAGTAGGAACACCCCAACAAAAAGCACTTCTAATAATCACAGGTAATTTATATTTGCGATGCAATTCGATATAACTTTGAATGTAGCTTTTACAATCATGATTAATCCATCGATGATAGGGAGATAATTTCGTTTCGCCAACGTATAAAAGCAGATTAAAATGAGTGTCTAAAATAAAATAAAGACAACTTTCACTTAATCCATATTCTGGCAAACAATGAAACTGATCAGTATGGGTTTTGAGGGTAAAAGGATCTAAAGATTCTATGGTGGATAAATCATCATTATTATTCTGAAAATTTAAAGATAATTCTTCTGTTAAATTACCTTGATTATTCTCCTCTTTTCTTTGATTTAATTGATAATTAAAAATACGCTTTTTCCACTGATTTAAAAAACTTTCACTCATAACAAATTCAGCTTGTAAAGGTTTTTTTTTCACCTCATAAACTGAAGCAGATTCAAATAAACTTAACTGTTGTGATTGGTTATCAGAAGGATTATAGCTAGAATAACTCAAGGTTTTAAAATCAATCATAAATTGCAGAACATACTCCTCTTAAAGTATAATATTTTTGACGGTAAAAGATAGTCAATCAGGAGAAAAGACATTGCCACACACTATTGTAACCGACGTTTGTGAAGGAATTGCCGATTGCGTTTCCGCTTGTCCTGTTGCTTGTATTCACGAAGGAGTGAGTAAAAATATCAAGGGTACAGATTGGTACTGGATTGATTTTGACACCTGTATTGACTGCGGTATCTGTCTGCAAGTTTGTCCAGTAGAAGGTGCGATTCTAGCAGAAGAACGTCCAGAATTACAGAAAACTCCCGTTTAGACGATTTCCTAGAAAGAATTTACCAATTTTCTTAGTTCAATTCATTGAACGAAAACTATTAGCTTTGTCAATTTATTGCAAAGGGAGTTATGATTCAAAACCATTAGACATCTCCAAAAATTAAGATTTTTTTTGGTATTTCGGGCTTCTAGCCCGATTGATGGAGATGTCTATTATCCCACAATGAATTTCATTGCTAATAGCTATCGTTAAATAAATTTAACTCAATCAGGTATATTTATTCTTAGAAATCACCTTGGTTCGGAGTTCGGGGTTGGAGAAGCATGGGAAGCATCGGGAGAAAATTAATTATTAATTACTCCTTACTCATTACTCGTTACTTATTATTCATTACTCATGATTAATCATGGCAAATTTACTAGAACTTCAAGAAGTTTACGCAGGATATATTAAAGATTTAAACATTTTACAAGGGGTTAATTTTCGCATCGAATCCCATGAGTTAGTAACGGTAATTGGTCCTAATGGCGCAGGAAAATCTACTTTGGCAAAAACTATTTTTGGTTTATTAACTCCTAATCAGGGAAAAATTCTGTTTAAGGGCGAAAATATTGCTGGTTTAAAACCTAATGAAATTGTTAAATTGGGAATGTGTTATGTACCGCAAATAGTCAATGTTTTTCCTAGTTTAACTATTGAAGAAAATCTGGAAATGGGGGCTTATATTCTTTCTGGAAGTAGTAAAAAACAAAAAGATTTAATCTATACAATGTTCCCAAAATTGAAGGAAAGGGCAAGGCAAAAAGCAGGTACTTTATCGGGGGGAGAAAGGCAAATGTTAGCCATGGGAAAAGCCTTAATGTTAGATCCTGATTTACTTATTTTAGATGAACCTTCGGCGGCTTTATCTCCTATTTTAGTCACCAGTGTTTTTGAACAAATTAAGGCTATTAATGAAGCAGGAAAAGCGATTATTTTAGTGGAACAAAATGCGAAAAAAGCCCTGATGATGGCACATCGGGGTTATGTTTTAGAAAGTGGTAAAGATGCGATCGAGGGTAAGGGAACAGATTTACTCAATAATCCCCAAGTGGCAGAATTATATTTAGGTACAAAGCATTCTTAGAGCCGATTTAATTGTTGTTGATAAAAATAAACGGCGGAATCCTCAAGACAAAAATCCCCTAAAGTATCAGCAATAGCTTGTTTATCTAAATTACAACCGATAATTTCTAAACCGCTAAAATGAGTTGGTCTCCCTTCAGTAGATAATGGTAAATCTAAAGGGTAAAATTGGGGATTGTAACTATTGTTTAAATATTCACCATAAACACATTGACCATCCATAATATTAAATATACCTTTAGCCCGAAGAATCTCACCATAAGCGCCTAGAATTAACTCTTGCCAAAAGGTTTCTAAACTGGGGAAATCTAACACTTCTTCTGTTAAACTCGCACGATGTATTTGTAAATCAGAAAAGTTTTGTAAATGAGGTTTAATATTAATTTCTTGATTGATAATAATTTTATCAGTTAAGACTCTCCATTTATCTTGATTTTCTCCGCTACCAACTATAGCAAGTATTTGACAACCTAATTTATCAAAAAAAGGTTTCATAGGGGTAAAATCAACATATTCAGGTATTTCTAAATAAAGATTATTATTCTCTCCTAATGCTATTAATTCTTCAGGAGATTGTACATCAATAATTGATAATTCTTCATTAATAGTTTGCAGAAAAGCACCATCAAGAGGGAAAGTATTAGTTTTAGGACTATAATAATAACTATGGTCTTGATTTTCTTTGATTTTTTCTTGTACCCAGTGAGTTTTTCCTACTCCAAAACTACCCATTACTACTGTTATCATATATCTGAATTAAAAATTAATTTTGATTGAAAATATTAATTTGCCACAAATTATGCAAATCGCTTTAGGGAGTTTTCGCTGTTAGCTTCGCCAATTTATTGCGAAGTAATTTATTGAATAAAACACGATTCACTATTCACTCTTCTAGACATTCTTTCAGTTTAGTTTTTAATTTATTTTCATCAATATTTCTACCTATCATCACTAACTGATTCTTAGGATTAGTTTGCCATTCTTCAGTATCAATATCATATCTCTTTCCGCTTAATTGAAAAATATGTTTTAATTGACTTTCCGCAAACCATAATATTCCCTTTGCCCTATATACTTGACTCATGATATTATCAGTGATAAAGTTTTGAAATTTATGGATACTAAAAGGGCGATCGCACTCAAAAGAAATAGAGATAAAACCGTCAACTTCTAAATGATGAGAATGGTGATGATCGTGATTATGGTTATGATGGTGATCATGTTCTTCTTTTTTTGATTCTTCAAGATTATAATTATTAAAGTTATAACTATTAATATCTAAGATTAAAGGTAAAGGAACTTTACCATATTCAGTGTGCAAAATATTAGCCCCTTTTTTAATACAAAAAATATCACTTTCTAAGGCTTTTATCTTATCCTCAGTGACTAAATCAACCTTATTTAATATAAGAATATCCCCATAAATTACCTGTTTTAAAGCGGCATCACTTTCAAAATGTTCTGAAGTAAAATTTTCTGCATCGATTAAAGTTAACACAGAATCAAGACGAATTAAATCCCTCAATTCTGGACTTAAAAAAGTTAAAATAATTGGTAAAGGATCAGCAACTCCCGTAGTTTCAACAATTAAATAATCAATTTTTTTATCACTTTCTAAAACTTGAAAAACCGTATCCATTAAATCATCATTAATGGTGCAACAAATACAACCATTACTGAGACTAAGCATATTATCATCAGTAGAGATTAACAACTGACTATCAATGTCAATATCTCCAAATTCATTAACTAAAATAGCGACTTTTAAATTGTGATTATTAGTCAAAATATGATTTAATAAAGTAGTTTTGCCGCTACCTAAAAAGCCCGTAATAATAGTAACGGGTAAACCCCTTTTTGGTAAAATTAAATTATCCATAAATTAAGAATTAAAAATGAAGAATGAAGAATGAGTTTTTAATTTCTTCCTATCTCCTCATCTCCTCATCTCCTCATCCCCCTATCCCCTCATCCCCCTATCCTTTCATCCCAATACCCTACACCATTAACTATTAAAAGTCGGACGATGTTGAATTAAATTCATAAACTCTTGACGAGTTTTAGCATCATCATTAAATACGCCTCGTAATGCACTTGTCGAAGTCCAAGAACCGGGTTTTTGCACTCCCCGCATTACCATACACATATGAGTTGCTTCGATAACCACTGCTACCCCTTGAGGTTGCAATAATCCTTGTAAAGCATCGGCGATTTGAGCAGTTAAACGCTCTTGCACTTGCAATCTTCTAGCATACATTTCACAAATACGCGCAATTTTTGATAAGCCAATAACTTTACCATTAGGAATATAGGCAACGTGCGCCCTACCTAAAATCGGTAGTATATGATGTTCACAGGAGCTAAATAAGTCAATATCTCTCACTAATACCATTTCGTTGGCGTTTTCGTGAAATACTGCATCATTTAGCAATTCATCTAGGGATTGATTATAACCAGAGGTGAGAAACTTTAAGGCTTTTACTACCCTTTTGGGGGTATCTCTTAATCCTTCTCGATCGGGATTTTCCCCTAATCCTAGTAATAATGTCCTAACGGCTTGAATCATCTGTGCTTCCGTTACGGGAGGCTGAGATTCCATAACGAGGTTAGGTAAGAAATGATTCTGGTTAGCAGACTTAATTATAGAAGATTCTGTGTATGTCATATTTTTTGTTGATGAAACTAATTAAAATGATAATCGTTATCATTTATTTTGACAAGAGGTTAGAAATTATATCTTTTTCACTAAATTAACTGTCCCACTGGACTCATGCCTCTGGCTTGTCTCACGAAAGGATGCGATCGTAACTAAGCGATTTGACTCTGCATCCCACAGCAGAAATCGGCAACAGTCTAGTAAATCTTTGAGGTGGAGTGTCTTTACCTCCGAGAGCAAATGACGATTTTCCTCATGACAAGGGGCAAGATGGTAATTGGGAATTTTAGAGGAGAGATGATGAATATTGTGATAGCCAATATTTGCCGTAAACCATCTCAAAACCACTGGCAATTCTAAATAACTGCTCCCCTTCACCGCTCCTAAAACATAGTCCCATCCTGCTGTTTTATGGGCATAAGACTCCTCAAAAATGTGTTGTACGAAAAAGATCCAGATAAAAATAGTCGCAGAACAACTGAGGGTAATTGAGTAAATACTCCAAAACAGCCCAAAGCCCCATAAATGACCCAGAAAAATCCAGCCACCGATAACAAAAATATTGTTAAACAGTAAATCCCAAAACTCAGTAGCGGTATGCCAGTATTTTGATTTATGAGCAAATAGAATCTCAGGAAAGTTAAACTCAGAACCTTTTTTGTCATGAGTAAATAGATGACGGATGAAATCGTAAACTCCAAGTATTAAGGTGAGTCTGGGCTTAATAACCAAGTAAAAAAAACCCCCCGGAATAGCCATTAATGGATGTCGTAGGACTTCATACAGTCTTTGATTAAAGGGATCAAGTTGGGAAAACTCCTCAGTGGATAAGAAATCGGCAACCCCCCGATAACGCTCCCAGTCGCCATTGGTTTTGTGATGGTAAGCATGATCTCGTGACCAGCCGTATTGAGGCATTGCATTGATTACACCGAGCAAAAATCCCATAATTCGATTCATTCGTTTTGAGCGAAAAAGAGAATAATGTCCGCAATCGTGCATTAAAGAAAAACAACGGAGGGAGAACAGAGTTAGTAGAGGAATGATGGGGATAAGAAGCCATAGAGAAATAGATCCTGCTTTGATGGCTAAAATCCATAAAATAACATAAGGGACAACGGTATTGAGAATTTGATAGGTTGCCCGTAGGTTACTGCTCTGGATATAGGGAGTCAAGACAAAATCAGATTTTTTAGGTATATCTTTTGATTTTGGGGAAAGGAGACATTCTCCTTTAATGAACGGATCAACTGATGTTATGTTTTGTTTATAGCGAAGCAAATAATTCTTGGACATAAATTAGTGATTGAGTAGTTCCTGAATATTTAAAGATAAGAGAAGTTCAAGGATTGCGATCGTCCCTCAAGGCAAGATAATTTTTTTCTGTAACGGAAAAACATCGGGGTGAAACTCTTTCTCGTTTTGGCACACTTGTCCGTAACATTCAGAAGGAGTAATCGGGAGGTTTTTGAGGTAAAAAAAAGTAACTTGATTAAATGATTCTAGCAATAAAATTATTTCTTGAGTGGGGTTATAGTTATCTACGGCTTCGAGAATGTGGGCAGTCATAAAGTGATGTTGTAGTATTACCGTGTCGGGAGCGACTAACCAAGCATTCAAAAAAGCAACTAATCGATTTCGAGGCACAAAATGGGTTTTAAAGGTTTCTCCTGTCACCCCTAGGGAAGGGGAATTCGTGCTACAAATTACCACCCCCCTAGATGCTGTTAAATAACCTGCCCACGCATTATAGCCGATCGCCACAAGGTTAGTAGCGATCAAGTTTTCTTGCCAGTTCGATAAATTGGGGTTATTTTCCATTGACAATAATAGCTATAAACTCTCCGCTTTTTCTCGGATGATTTTGGTGGCTTCCACCATATTTTTTAGGGCGGGAATCACTTCCTCCCAACGGCGGGTTTTTAAACCACAATCGGGATTTACCCAAATTTGTTTTAAAGGTAAATTACTGATTCCTGTTTCTAATTGTTGCTTCATCTGCTCGATAGAAGGAATAACGGGGCTATGAATATCATAAATGCCATTGCCGATTTGATGACCATAACCTGCTTGGGTTACTTCCTCTAAGGTTCGATTATTACTGCGACTATTTTCAATGGAAATTACATCAGCATCCATTCTTTCAATGTCTTTGATAATATCCCCAAACTCAGAATAACACATATGGGTATGAATCTGAGTAGCAGGAGTTGCGATCGCACTAGAGAGACGAAAAGCATCCACAGCCCAAGCTAGATAATGATTCCACTTTTCTTGTTTGAGGGGTAATCCTTCCCTGAAAGCAGGTTCATCTATTTGCACTACTTGCGCCCCTGCTTTTTCTAAATCTGCTACTTCTTCCCGTAATGCTAAAGCAATTTGAAAGGCTTGATCTCGGCGAGAAATGTCCGTGCGAGGGAATGACCAGTTTAAAATTGTCACAGGACCTGTTAACATTCCTTTAACGGGTTTATCGGTTAAAGATTGAGCTACTTTAAATTCTCGAACTGTCATAGGTTGCTCTCGCAATACATCTCCACAAATAATCGGCGGACGCACATAGCGACTACCGTAACTTTGTACCCAACCATGTTCAGTAAAAGCAAATCCTGACAACTGTTGACCGAAGTATTCTACCATGTCAGTACGTTCAAATTCTCCATGTACCAACACATCAAGCCCAATTTCTGCTTGGAGTTTAATACATTCGGCAATTTGCTGATCGATTTTTTCCTCGTATTGTTGTTGAGTTAATTCTCCCCGTTTATATTTGACTCGTAATTGTCGTACTTCGGACGTTTGGGGAAAAGAGCCGATGGTAGTGGTGGGTAATATGGGTAAAGGTAATTGTTTTTCTAAACGCTCTTGATAGGGTAAAGTTCGATCGAAATCGTTAGTTTTCAAATTAGTGAGGTTATGGGCGACATTTTCAGCATAAGGGCTAAATTCCTTGAATATTTGCCATTGTGCCTCAATTTCATCGCAAAAACTTTGATTATCCGCTTCAGAAAGCATTTTTACTTCCCTTAATTTTTGTTGAGCAAAACTCAACACATTTCTTAAAGGTTCGGGTAAATTAACCTCTTTTTGAGCATCAAGGGGAACAAATTGCAAAGATGCAGAAGGTTGAATACTAATATTAGTAGTCACTTCCTGAATTTGGTTTAAGGTTGAAATCACAGATTGAGGGCGAATTTTCCAGACATTCCGTGCATCAATAATACCAACTCCTAATCGTTTATCTTCAGGAAAACCACCTATTTTCAATAAATCCAGATTATTTCCTCTCGTAAAATCTAAACTAATAGCCTGTACTGGTAAATTAATTACCCAACTATAATTTGCACCTAAATCTTCAAAATAAGTAACAAGGTTAATAGGTAAACCAACCTTAGCTAATTCCTGATAAGTAGTAAGGATAGCTTCTTTTAATTCTGGGGTTTCCTTCGTAACTAAAATTGGCTCATGAAACTGTACTTCTTCGATACCATATTCCTTGAGTTGAGTTAATAAATCACCATAAAGAGGTAATAACTTTTCCAAATTTTCTTGCAAACTGCCTTCTTTTCTACTCAATTCTAATAAAGTAACAGGGCTTAAAATTACAGGATTTGAGCGTTTATCGAGGATAAGTTGCGATCGTCTTACTTTCGCTAGAAAATCATCAAAATTAGCTTGGGGTTGGCAATCAGAGCTAATTTCAGGCACTAGATAATGATAATTAGTATCAAACCATTTAGTCATTTCAAGGGCTGGAATACCATCAACACCTCTACCCATCGCAAAATATTGTTTTAAACCCGTCAAAGACTGAAAACGACTAGGAATCAAACCAAAAGTGACACACCAGTCCAAAACATGATCATAATATGTCATCTCACCGACAGGGATGCGATCGATTCCTGCCTCTAATTGAGTCTGCCAATTAGCAGTTTCTACCCCTTCGATAGTTTCAATTAAGGTATCTGCATCTATTTTTCCTGCCCAAAAACTTTCTAGGGCTTTTTTTACTTCCCGTTTTTGCCCAATACGGGGATAACCTAAAGTTGCAGTTGTAATTTTCATTTTGAGTTAATATCCTGATTACGGTATAGTTTAAAAAACGTCATAGCAAAACCCACCGCTTTGGTTAATGTCAAAGCAGTATTCTCACTGGTTTACGTCACACAAAAGTATGGTAAACAAGGATTAACCAAAGGCTAAAAGTAATCAACACAAATTAAACTCCCATCACTGTAAGGGAAAACAGATAACAGTTTCACTGGCAACGAGGCAAAATGCTCTTGTGAGGGGCAAGAAAGCATGACTTTACCTTGATGATTAGTAAGTAAAAGCCTAGCTGTTTTATCTAAATATTAAGTTAATAAGTGTTTGCGTCTATGCAGTAACTTCAAACGGTTTGATTAAAGCCTAGTCTAATTAAGGGAGGATTCTCTCCCATACTACCGACTTATGAGTAAAACCTAAAATCATAGTTGAGCAGATATAACATCAAATCTCAAACTCTAACAATAACTACTGGTAGTTCAGCCACCAGTCAACAAAAAGTCTCACAAAGAATCTTACATACACCATCATCTGTACCTCGCAGATAAATAAACTAACATGGTCAAATATCGGTGGGCATTCTGACTAATGAGACTACGCTCAATCACAGTTGCGGGACAGCGTTGGATTTTCACCAAACTTTCCCCCTTACGTTTAATGGATGTTCCCCATCAAAACCGATCCTCTAGCATTATATCAGCAGTAATGCTCTTTTGCCAATAAAATTTGATAATCAAGATACGAGAAATATTGAATCACAAAGGGCGATCGCATTTTATTAGCAATCATAGCCTAGCTATTTACAAAAGTAATTCTGTAAATAGGGTCTGCTGAATAACTCAGAAAGCTATTAAAATACAGAGGTTAGGCATACTACATTGACAAAAAAGTGTGCCAAAATGAGTTAAAATGGCAAAAAAACCCAGCACTTTTATGTATCGCCATACTCAACACTTACACAACACTTTCCATGATTTCCAATTTCCTAGCAGTAGAATTTGGGGGAAAAATAAGTGTAAGTGTATATGAAAATTATGTATTTT
>CAYPDC010000072.1:0-20271 GCA_964409355.1 uncultured Cyanobacterium sp. | reverse complement strand
ACTTATTTTTTCTTATGCACATTTAGTGATTTTTGTCAATGCGTAACTCCTAAATGCGTAACTCCTAAAATATTTGAGAAAACATAGGCATCGAATCATCAACTATGAATATTGTCAAAAAGAGAAAATTTGTTCTGTGGGAAGTGGAGCAGTAGAATCGGGAGTAAAACAAATTAGTGAAAGAATAAAAATCACTGGAGCACAATGGAAAAAGGAATCTGTGAATAAAATATTACAATTGCGTTATGCGTATCTCAATGGAGACTTAGCACTATTTACTCAAACGGGTTAATTTGATTTTTGTTGTCACTTTTCGTATAGTTTTATATTTTTACAAAAATGGGATGCTCCCCATTACTGGGACTAATTTTTGCTCTCGATCGAGTAAACTGTTAGTATCAGCACTAAAGGGCGAGTATCATTTACTCCTACTGACAGGATAATTAAATCGGGATATTTATTTCTTATCTCCCCTCGATAACTAAATTCTAGCCTTAATCTTTTCTTCACTTGAGAGTTGCGATCGCCTCTTCCCTCTAAATTGTATCCGAACCTCCACCTTTGACAAAGAGGAAGGGGTGATGAGATGATTACTTTTCTGGATAACGGTCAGAATTCAGAATGTATTTTTTGTTACTTAATTAAATTTTATTCCTTTGCTGAGTATAGTAAAGATAACTCTTTCTCTAAAGAGACTTTTAAGTCAGCGGTTAAACGCATACTATTTTCTCTAATGGAACCATTAAGATAGTTATTAACCGTCAAAGGTGAACCGATTTTAACTTTAACACTGCAACCACGACTAGGAATTGGTTCATCATAAACAATGGCAACAGGTAAAATTTTAACCTCTACCTCGGGATTATTTGCTTCCACTTCTAAGGCAATTTTCGCAACACCTCTTTTAAGAGGATTAACCATATTCGCTGTACGATAAATATTACCCTCTGGAAAAATTACCACCATTTCCCCTTGAGATAGTAAACTAGCACTATAATACAAACTTTCTAACCCTGGTCTTTCCGTATCGACAGGAAAACCGCCTAAACGACGGATAAACCACCCTTGAATACCTTTCATTTCGTTAGCAGATACCATAAAGTGAGGATTTCTACCAGTTACCATTTTACCCGTAGCGTAGGGAACAATTAAGGCATCCCAGCGAGAGCGATGGGTTGGCGCGATAATGACTGCACCTTTTGTCGGTACATTTTCCTTTCCTTGAATCTCAATCTTGTTAAAAAAGAAGGGAAAAATAATCCTATTAGCTAAAGGATAAACCAATTTAATTAACCAAGGGGCAACCCTTGAGGTAATGGTATCCCCATTTTGAGATGATAGATTTAAGGTAGATGTGCTTTTGACTTCTGTTATCATTATTATTGTTTGAGTTCTTCTATTTCTAGCTTAAAGGTATTTATCTTTTTTGTGGAATACCATAGTGACACTTTCTTATCCTGCACGACTAAAACAATGGCTTACTTGTTTTTTGTCGTGATCAATTATTGATTCCATAATTTGATTCTAATATCCAAAACCAAAACCCCCCACCCAGAAGGCAGAGGGTTAAAGGTTAATTACTTAACTGATAGATAAAGCCGATTATCAACCGAACTTACCAGCAGTAGAAGCAATCAAGAACGCTGCGTAGGTTAAGATATAGCCGATGGTAAAGTGAGCTAAACCAACCAAACGAGCTTGAACGATGGATAAAGCAACAGGCTTATCTTTCCAACGAACTAAGTTAGCTAAAGGAGTGCGTTCATGCGCCCAAACGATGGTTTCGATTAATTCTTGCCAGTAACCACGCCAAGAGATTAAGAACATGAAACCAGTTGCCCAAACGAGGTGTCCGAATAAGAACATCCAAGCCCAAACAGAGAGGTTATTTACACCGTAAGGGTTGTAACCGTTGATCAACTGAGCAGAGTTCGCCCATAAGTAATCTCTGAACCAACCCATCAAATAGGTAGAGTTTTCGTTGAACTGAGCAACGTTACCGCTCCAGATACCGAGGTGTTTCCAATGCCAGTAGAAAGTTACCCAACCGAGGGTGTTTAACATCCAGAACATAGCGAGGTAGAAAGCATCCCAAGCAGAGATGTCACAAGTACCGCCACGGCCAGGCCCATCACAAGGGAAGGAGAAACCGAAGTCTTTTTTGTCGGGCATTAATTTAGAGCCACGAGCATCTAAAGCACCTTTAACCAGAATTAAGGTGGTGGTGTGTAACCCTAGTGCGATCGCATGGTGAACTAAGAAGTCTCCAGGTCCAATGGTGAGGAATAAGGAGTTAGTACCACTGTTAATAGCATCTAACCAACCGGGCAACCAAACATTGCCATAGTTAGGATAAGCAGTATAAGCAATGCTATCAGGGTTAGATAACAAAGTATCAAAACCATAGAGAGCTTTACCAGAAGCCGCTTGAACGAATTGAGCAAACACAGGCTCGATTAAGATTTGTTTCTCAGGAGTACCGAAAGCTACCACAACATCATTGTGAACATAGAGTCCTAAAGTGTGGAAACCTAAGAATAAAGACACCCAGCTTAAGTGAGAAATAATCGCCTCTTTGTGTTCGAGCATACGAGCTAAAACGTTATCTTTGTTAGCTTCGGGATCGTAGTCACGGACAAAGAAGATCGCACCATGGGCAAAAGCCCCAACCATCAAGAAACCAGCGATGTACTGGTGATGGGTGTAGAGGGCCGCTTGGGTGGTGTAATCCTTCGCAATGAAAGCGTAGGAAGGCAAAGAGTACATATGTTGTGCCACCAAAGAGGTGATAACTCCTAAACTAGCAAGGGCTAAACCTAATTGAAAGTGTAAAGAGTTATTGATGGTGTCATAGAGTCCTCTGTGTCCTGCACCTAATGCTCCACCAAAAGGAGTTCCTTGAGGAGGATTGTGAGCAGATAAGATGTCTTTGATGCTGTGACCGATACCCCAGTTAGTGCGGTACATATGACCAGCCACGATGAAGATAACGGCGATCGCCAAATGGTGATGAGCGATGTCAGTTAACCAAAGAGACTCAGTTTGAGGATGGAAACCACCTAAGAACGTTAAGATAGCAGTTCCTGCACCTTCAGAAGTGCCAAATACATGACTTGCAGTATCAGGATTTTGAGCATAAACGCCCCAATTACCAGTGAAGAAAGGAGCGAGTCCTGCGGGGTGAGGTTTAACACTTAAGAAGTTATCCCAACCAACGTGAATACCACGAGATTCGGGGATAGCAACGTGAACTAAGTGACCAGTCCATGCTAAGGAACTAACACCGAATAAACCAGCTAAGTGGTGGTTTAAACGAGATTCAGCATTTTTGAACCAAGAAAGGCTAGGACGGAACTTAGGTTGTAAGTGCAACCAACCAGCAAATAAATAGAAGGCGGACACTATTAACAAAAATAATGCACCGGTGTATAAATCCTGATTGGTGGTCATCCCGATGGTGTAGAACCAGTGGTAAACACCAGAGTAGGCGATGTTAACAGGACTAGAAGCACCTGCTTGGGTGAAAGCATCTACTGCACCTTGACCGAAATGAGGATCCCAAATCGCATGGGCGATGGGACGAATGTTTAAAGGATCTTTGATCCACTGCTCAAAATTGCCCTGCCAAGCAACGTGGAATACAGTTCCGGAAGTCCAAAGGAAGATGATTGCTAAATGACCAAAGTGAGAAGCAAAAATCTTTTGATAAAGATTCTCCTCAGTCATACCGTCATGAGCTTCAAAGTCATGAGCGGTAGCAATTCCGTACCATATTCTCCGTGTAGTTGGATCTTGGGCTAAATCTTGGCTAAATTTGGGAAATTTAGTTGCCATAGCTTTTTAAGGAGTTCTCCTGTTACACAATCAGAGTCAACGTTTACAATACGCTAGTCAATTTTTTTGATTTTATCCGTGCCTAGCCCTCGGATTTTTTGAAGAAACTAGGCAAGGAATTAAATTGGTTTTTAAATGTTAGTTAATAGTGAAGAATCTAAGATAAATATAGACTTTCAACTATTAACAATTATTGTTAGTAAAAACGGCTTTATCTGTTATTTTATAACCTATTTTGCCGTAAATTTTGTCACTAATTTAGTGAAAGTTTACATTCTTAACCCACTGCCAAAATACGACAGAGGAAGAATGCCCAGGTAGTCACGATGCTTCCTAAGAGATAGTGAGCTACACCAACCGCACGACCTTGAATAATACTCAAAGCACGAGGTTGAATTGCGGGAGCTAACTTGAGTTTATTATGAGCCCAAACAATGGATTCGATTAATTCTTGCCAGTAGCCACGTCCACTAAATAAGAACATTAAGCTAAAAGCGAAGATAAAGTGACCTGCTAAGAACATGATGCCATAAGCAGATAAAGCAGAACCGTAAGAGTTAATTACGTTAGCGGCTTGAGCCCAGAGGAAGTCTCTTAACCAACCGTTGATAGTAATTGCACTTTGAGCGAAGTTACCACCAGTAATGTGGGAGACACTGCCATCGGGTAATACTGTTCCCCAAATATCCGACTGCATTTTCCAACTGAAGTGGAAGATTACGATAGATAAGGAGTTGTACATCCAGAATAAGCCTAAGAACACATGATCCCATCCAGATACTTGACAAGTACCACCACGACCGGGGCCATCACAGGGGAAACGGAAACCCAACTCAGCTTTATCAGGAATTAAGCGAGAGCTACGGGAGTATAATACCCCTTTGAGAAGGATTAAAACGGTAACGTGAATAGTAAATGCGTGGATATGGTGAACCATGAAATCCGCAGTACCTAAAGTCATAGGCATCATTGCTACTTTGCCACCTACTGCCACAATATCGCCACCGAATACGGGGCTAACCCCTGCACTAGCGAAAGGTGCGGTTGCACCAGCGGCCGCAGCGTGAAGTCCTTGAATCCACTGAGCAAATACAGGTTGTAATTGAATAGCGGTATCAGAGAACATATCTTGGGGACGACCCAAGGCTCTCATGGTGTCATTGTGAATGTATAAACCAAAACTGTGGAAACCTAAGAAGATACATACCCAGTTAAGGTGAGAAATTAACGCATCACGTTGACGAAGCATTCTGTCTAAGAGGTTATTAACGTTCTTAGCTGGATCGTAGTCACGAACCATGAAGATAGAAGCATGAGCGCCTGCACCTACAATGAAGAATCCGCCAATCCACATATGGTGGGTGAAGATGGATAATTGAGTACCGTAGTCGGTAGCGAGGTAGGGATAGGGAGGCATGGCGTACATATGTTGTGCCACAATGATGGTCAAAGAACCTAATAAAGCTAGGTTAATGGACAACTGTGCGTGCCAAGAAGTGGTTAAGATTTCATAGAGTCCTTTGTGACCTTCACCAGTGAAGGGTCCTTTATGAGCTTCTAAGATTTCTTTCATGCTGTGACCGATACCCCAGTTGGTGCGGTACATATGACCTGCGATGATGAATAATACTGCGATCGCAAGGTGATGGTGAGCAGTATCAGAGAGCCATAAGCCACCAGTAACAGGGTTCAAACCACCTTTGAAGGTTAAGAAATCAGAGTAAACACCCCAATTTAAGGTAAAGAATGGTGTTAAACCTTGGGCAAAGCTAGGGTATAACTCAGCCATTTTAGAAGGATCGAGAATGAACTCGTGAGGTAAAGGAATATCTTGAGGGGCGACACCGGCATCTAATAACTTATTAATAGGTAAAGATACATGGATTTGGTGACCTGCCCATCCTAAAGAGCCTAAACCGAGTAAACCTGCTAAATGGTGGTTGAGCATGGATTCTACATTTTGGAACCATTCCAACTTGGGAGCGGCTTTGTGGTAGTGAAACCAACCAGCAAAGAGCATTAAACCAGCCATAACTAAACCACCGATGGCGGTGCAGTAAAGCTGATATTCGTTGGTGATACCAGAGGCTCTCCATAATTGGAAGAAACCGGATGTGATTTGAATACCGTGGAAACCGCCACCTACGTCAGCGTTAAGGATGTCTTGGCCTACAATAGACCAAACCTGTTGAGCGCTGGGTTTAACGTTTAAAGGATCGGCTAACCATGCAGAGTAATTGGAGAATTTAGCGCCATGGAAGTACATTCCACTTAACCAAACAAATACTACTGCTAAGTGACCAAAGTGAGCGCTGAAGATTTTACGAGAAATATCTTCTAAGTCGCTGGTTTGACTATCGAAATCATGGACGTCGGCGTGAAGATTCCAAATCCAAGTGGTGGTTTTGGGTCCTCTGGCTAAAGTGCGATCGAAATGTCCGGGTTTCCCCCATTTTTCAAAGGAGGTAGGAACGGGATCCCTATCTACAATAACTTTAGCTTTCGCCTCTTTTTGAGGGCTTACTGTCATGAGGTACTCCTCTCTCGACAAAATACTTAAACTACTACATTACTCAAGATGATAAGGGCTATTTGTCAATGTTGTGGTTATTGCTTAACAATATTTAAAATTTGCTTAATATTCCCTCAGATATGGGTTTGCTTTTAAACACTTTTTGCTTTTAAGTCAAGATTTTGTAACGTTTCTTTATAAGTTGTTAGAAATCAAGTACAAGTATCCACGACTAAAGAGACGGATGCTCTTTGGGAAGTTTTTTGTAAAAAGGTTTTTTGACTACTTTTGCCTGATATACTTTCCCCCTGATTTCAATGTCTAATTTTTGTCCGATTTTACTGTATTTATAATCCACGTAACCAAGTGCGATCGCATCTTCAAGGGTAGGGGATAAAGTGCCACTGGTGACTTCCCCTACAACTTGCCCATTAACCAGAATAGAATAACCATGACGGGCGATATGCTTACCTTCCATCACCAAACCCACTAGCTTTTTCTCAACACCGTTTTGCTTCTGTTGAGTGATGACATTCTTACCGATAAAGTCATGATTGAGATTAATTAACCATGCCAAACCCGCCTCTAAGGGAGTGATTTCCTCATTCAGATCCTGCCCATAAAGACACATCGCCGCTTCCAGACGCAGGGTATCCCTTGCACCTAAACCACAGGGAATCACCCGATTTGTCAGAAAATAACGCCATAGTTTTTGTGCGACATTAGGAGTTGTCATTATTTCAAAACCATCTTCTCCCGTATAACCAGTACGAGCAATAAAAATGGGTTCTTCATCCAAAGTGGTATCGAAGTGAGAAAAGCTCTCTAGTACCTTTAAATCTTCTTTAAACATACCTTGAAGCACTTTTTCTGCATTTTTGCCCTGCAAAGCAATTAACGCTAACTCTGAGGATTTGTCAGTGAGTTTGATGTCTTGAATAGCTAAATGATCATTCAACCATTGCCAATCTTTTTCCTTTGTAGAGGCATTGACAATTATAACCCCGAACTCTATGTCTAATTCATTGCGCCCCTGATAGTAGAAGATAATATCATCAATAATGCCCCCATTCTGGTTTAAAAGAACTGTATATTGGGCTTTTCCTGAGTTTAAATTTCTCAAGTCTGAAGGCATAAGAAAAGTTAATTTTTCCCTTAACAGTTTTCCTTCGAGGATAAACTTGCCCATGTGAGAAATATCAAACATTCCCACCGATTCTCTCACGGCTTGATGCTCTTTTTTCAAGCCACTGTATTGTAACGCCATTTCCCAACCGGCAAAATCTGTAAATTTAGCCTTACTTTCACAGGATAACGAGTAAAGAGGAGTGCGTAATAAATTAGATGATTGTTTCACGGGCAATAATTAAGGGTTTTAGCTAATAATTAACAATTATTAAATAAGTATATATTAATTTTATTCCAAGTTTCTTGCTAACACCTCTTAATCGGCGAGGAATTTTTCCTCGTTAGGATAAAATTGCATTTTATTCCGTTTCATTGATTCAATGTAATTTTTTTTCGTATCGTCAGTTTATTGCGAGGAGGTATGAAGATATAATAATATGAATTTGGGCGTATAATTTAAAAGTTTTTTTATGAATAATAATTTTGATATAATTGTGATTGGTGGTGCTTTAACAGGTTCAGTTTTAAGCTATGAACTAGCTAAACAAAAATTTAAAGTTTTATTATTAGAAAAAAATGCTATTTTTACTAATGCAACAATTTATAGCTATGGTGGTGTTGCCTATTGGTGTGGCTTAGATGATTTAACTATTAAGTTATGTCAAGAAGGGATTAATATTTATCGAAATTTAAAAGATGAATTAGACTATGATATAGAGTTTAGAGAGTTAGATTTACTTTTTACTATTGATAAAAACCAAGATCCTCAACAAAGTTTACAAGAATATCAAAAGTTTCATATCACCCCTAAATTATTAGATAAATATGAGACGATCGCTCTTGAGCCATTAATTAATAAAGATGCTATTTCTGGTAGTTTAAGATTTCCTCAAGGTCATGTTCATCCCCAAAAATTTATTTTAGGCTATCAAAAAGCCTTTGACAAGTTAGGGGGAAAAATCGAGCAAGATTTATTTCTTTCTTTAGAGAAAAAGGGGGATAAAATTACTGGGGTAAAAACAGTAAAAAATAGTTATTCTGCTAATGAAGTAATTATATGTGCAGGGGCTTTTTCCCGTTCTATTTTACGAGATTTAAACATCCATTTACCTATTTATTATAGTCATGCCCAACTGATTATGACTCCTCCTTCTCCTGTTAAATTACAAACTTTGGTGATGCCTTGCACCACTAAACGTCTGGATACGGAAAAACAGATGAGTAAAGACCTAGAAAATATATGGCAAGATGACAACAATACTCTTTATGGTGATGTTTTAGAGGCTGGTGCGATTCAATTCCTTGATGGTAGTTTCTGTTTAGGGCAAATTAGTCAGATTGTACCGAATCTTAATTATAATGTGGATGCAACGGTTAGCGAAAAAAGATTAAGGGATGCGATCGCGCTTATTCTTCCATCTTTGTCACAACTAAAGGGAAAATGGCATAATTGTCAAGTGGCATTTACGCCCGAAAAACCGTTTTTAGCAGGAAAAATCGCACAATTAGAGGGATTATCGCTCTTTTCTGGATTTACTAGCCCATTTGTATTTGTGCCTCCTCTTGCTCGATATTTTGCCGATTATCTAGCCAATGGTAAAGAAAGTATCATCTCTTTTAAGTTACAGTAGCCGTTATTTTGATTTTCCTTACCGTAAAACAGGCATCTTGCCTGTGTTTGTAATACATACCCCCAGAAATCGGGCTAGAAGCCCGAACTACCAAAGAAAAATCTTAATTTTGAAGATGCAATTCTTCGGAAAGCCAATTTCAGAGGTTATAATCCTTGCTATCCACAAAATTATTTAATTCCTAATTCCTTATTGATAATAATTAAATTTCGATTTTTATTTCCTTTTTATTAAAGGGTAAATCGTCATTAATTGCTCTTATTTCTTCTTCTTCTGCCATATTTATTTCATAGATATAATGATTTAAAATAGTATTCATTCTGGGGTGATAAAAACGATGTAAACTATAGTTGGGAGTGGCAGGAAAACCTCGTCTTCTCTTATGACTTCCCCCCGCCCCCGGATCATACATTTTTACTCCCTGTGCGATCGCCCATTCAATGGGTTTATAGTAACAAGTCTCAAAATGCAGACTGTCAAATTCTTCTAAACAACCCCAATAACGCCCATATAAATTCTCACCTTTCCTAACACAAAAAGACATAGCAACGGGATGATGATCGTCATTTTCCCTATGCACCACTGCCAACATTAAACGATGAGAATAATTCGGATAAAGTTGCTCAAAAAACTTCTTAGTTAGATACTTACTGCCCCAATAAAATTTATCACAAGTGCTACTATAAAAACGATAAATAAAAGGGTATAAATAATGGGGAATTTCATCCCCTACTAAGGTTTTTAAAACCAATCCTGCTTTCTCTACAACTTTCCTTTCTCTTTTAATATTTTTCCTTTGATCTGACTTAAATATTTTGAGAAAATCATCAAAGTTATCAAAATTTTGATCTGCCCAAATATAACTGTGATGCAACCAAGCACTATAGCCAAATTGAGAAATAACCTCTTTCCATTGAGGATCAACAAAGAGAAAATTACAACCTGACAATTTATTATTAACACAAAAATGGTCGATCGCACCTACCATTAACTCAGTGATTTGTAACTCATTTTCTCCCTCACCAATCAAAAAACGATAACCCACCGCAGGAGTGAAAGGAGTCATCCCCAACAATTTCGGATAGTATTGTATTCCTAAACGATAAGCCAAATCCGCCCATTGATGATCAAAGACAAATTCCCCATAACTATGCCCTTTAATATACAACGGCGCACCAGCAACTAAATTATTGTCTCTCCATACCGTTAAATGACAAGGTTGCCAACCGGTGCTAGGTTTAACACTGCCAGAGGTTTCTAAGTTGTGTAACCATTCCCACTCTAAAAAAGGAGTTTTCAACGGCAACGCCATGGCATCCCATGCTGATTGAGGAATGTCTGCCATTTTTTCACACCAACGAATCGTATAGTAAGGATATTGCTTTTGTGCTAAAACTTGCTCTTTCATAACCTCAATCTTTTTTTCCGATTGTTTGAAAATATAGTCTTTATCTTAAGCTAATTTCCATCTAACTTGTTTTTCTTCACACTTTTGAACATATTTTTTCTCATTTTTATGTACACTATGATTTTTGATTTGATGCTTGTTACTCCATCAAACAGGAGTGCGATCGCATCTTTGATTAAATTAATCAGATCAAGATAAAATGAATAAACGAAGTGTTTTAAAGTAGGAATAATAAACTAGCTATGAATATAATTCGTATTATTGCGATCGCATCTAATGGTTTTCGAGAAGTAATCAGAGATCGTATTCTATACGTTATTGGTTTATTTGTGCTTATCTTGGTCTTAGCTTCTCGTATTTTACCCCCTATTGCCGTCAGTGCTGATGAAAAGATTTTTCTCGATTTAGGTATCGGCGGGATCAGTTTATTAGGCGCGATCGTCGCTATATTTGTTGGTACTGGGTTAATCAATAAAGAAATAGAAAAGAAAACAGTCTTAATTCTTGTACCCAAACCTATTACCACCACAGAATTTATTGTGGGAAAACACTTAGGTTTATCTACGGTGTTATTCGTCTTAGTTGCCGTGATGACAATTACCTATTTTGCATTAATGGCAATGTTAGGGATTAATTTTCCTCTCAGTAGTCTCTTAGTTGCCATCGCCTTTATTTTATTAGAATTAGCCTTACTAACGGCAGTAGCTATGACTTTTGGGGTTTTTACCAGTTCCATTTTAGCCACTCTTTTAAGTTTTGGAGTCTATATTATGGGACATTTGAGCCGAGATCTATTAGAATTAGGTAGAATCACGGAGAATCCGGGTATAGAAAAAATTACAAAAGCATTGTTTTTAATTTTACCCGATCTTGAAAGACTTAATCTCAAAAACGAAGCGGTTTATAATATTTTGCCCTCTACAGGGGAGTTAATTAGTAGTTTAATTTATGCAATTTTGTATATTATATTACTTTTAACCATCAGTATTGTCATTTTTTCTCGCCGACAATTTTAACACTCCCTCAGTATGTAGATAAGCAAAAAGGAGAAAATACTCGAAATATTTTACTTAATAAATAAATACGAAAAAATCATGTCTCACAATTTAATCATAGAAGATAGCGATGGTATAGATACAAATAATAATATTGATGTCAATAACTATTTATTTTACTTACTAGAAACCACAGATGACTTAGATAGTTTCTGTGATGGTTGTGTGGAAATTTTAAGTAGCTTTTTCCAAATAAAAAATATTATAATTTTTCAAAATATTTCTAGCAACATAGAAGATACAAAAACCCTTTATGAAAAAAATATTCCCACCACGAAAGAATATAAACTAAACTTAATTAAACAAATAATCCAACAGAAACTTAACTTAAGTAATACTAATATTTGTTATATTGATTTTAGCAATAAAGAAACAAAAAAAAATCTCAACAACCTCTATATAATTCCCTTAACTTTTAAGCAAAATACTCTGGGCTATTTATCCTTAGAAATAGTAGAATCAGAGAAAAACTATCATCTTGATATAGCAGACAAAATCAACCTAGTTAGTAAATATATTACCTTATATCTTTACTATCAAATCATAGAAGAAAAAGAAAAAATATTAAAACAAGAGGAAAAAAAACTCATAGACAATCAAATAAATCAAAGTCAATATCTCTCTTATATGAATCATGAATTGAGAACACCTATTGCAGCTTTAATAGGTTTTTCAAAAATGTTACAGCAAAGATTATATGGAGAATTAAACCCAAAACAGGCTCAATATATAGATGCCATTTATCAATCAGGAACTTATCTTTTAGAATTAGTTAATGACTTTTTAGACATAACAAAAATACAAGCCCAAAAAGAGGAATTATTTATAGAAAAAATTTTAATTAATGAACTATGTGAATCATCTTTAGCCCTAGTGAAAACCAAAGCAGAAGAGCAAAAAATTGACCTTAATTTAGATATAAATTCTAATATAGATTATTGTTTTGCAGATCAAAGACGCATTAAGCAAATATTAGTAAATCTTCTATCTAATGCTGTAAAATTTACTGAAAAAGGTTCAGTTACATTATCAGTAAGACAAGACAGTAATCGTATTTTATTTAAAGTAATAGACACAGGTATCGGTATAGATAAACAATCCCAAGAAAAACTATTTAAACCTTTTTCTCAAATCCATAATCATCTACAAAATAAATATAGAAGCAGTGGTTTAGGGTTAGTTATTTCCCGTGAATTGGCAAGACTTCATGGGGGTGATATTACCCTAGAATCGGAAATAAATAAAGGAAGTTGTTTCACTCTTTCTTTACCGGTAAATTTGATATATGAGAATTGATTTGCTTTTGGAGAATATTGAGAAGCTAATTAGGGGTTGCTAAAAAAGTATTTTGATTAATGTTGTGTTTTAGACTACACTAATATGAACCGAATTAACCGCCACTAACGGGAGGAATTAGTGCTACTTCATCCTGATCTTGTAAGATAAAATCAGGTGTAACAAATTGCAAATTAACGGCAAATCCAGTGATATTTTCCCAGTTTTTTAATTCTGGTTTTTCTTGAATTATTTTATTTTTGAATAACTCTTGGATAGTAGTTTTTGCTGGTAAACTTACTATTATTTCTGGTTTTTGATAAGTTTCTTGATAGATAGCAAATAGTTTGATTTTTACTGTTATTTCTTGATTATTATTGTTCATGGTTTCTTGAATTTAGTTATTATGGTTCTCCTAATTCTATTATGCTAAACTATTAGGAAAATGCCAAAATAATAATGCTCTTTTTACAAAATTTTCAAAAACTTTAAACCCAAAACCATTTCTATTTATTTTCTTAACTTCTAACCAATGGTATAATTAAGTCTAGCTATGAATTTTTTTATGCTCAAAAATGGATGGTATCTTTGAACCCGATCTTGCAGAAACAGCACAAATTCTAAAATTCGATCGCATTTTAGTTCTGAAGTTTAAATATGGTAATGTATCTCTAAAAAATGGATCAGAAATAGGGGGTTCAACCAAAGTAGAAATTTTATACAATTATAATTATTTACGACAAAATCAAGAGATAAAAAAGGAATTGATTTACGACTTATCTGAGTCACCTTTGAGTGTTTATGCTTGGGAAAAAGCTCCAGAAATTATAAAAATAAGTAATCAAAAACAACTAGATAAGCTAGAAATTGATCAAGATATTGAACAAATATTTACTCTCAAAAGTATAAGATCATTATTAGTAGTGCCCCTCTTTAAAAAGAGGATAAATACACATTATAAACCTTTAATTTTAGGTTTATATATTATAGAAAATGAGAAAGAAAAAAGGTGGACAAATGCAGAAATAGAATTGGCAAAATGGATGGCAAAACAAATTAGTAATTCTATTATCAATGAACAGGCTTTTACTAAAGTGCAATCCCTTGTAGAAGAACGCACATCACAGTTACAAGTCAGTTTAGAAGTCCAAGCGAAACTAGGTCAAAAATTGCGTAATTATATAGAAGAATTAAGGAGGGTAAATAAAATAAAAGACGAGTTTATTGCCAGTTTAAGTGATGCCCTTAAAACCCCCTTGTCTAATATGAAAATGGGGATAAAAATGTTAAAATTACTCAACAAAAACGAGCAAAGTATTCGTTATTTAGATATACTAACTGATGAATGTGAAAAAGAGATTAATTTAGTTAATAACTTATTAGCACTACAAAATTTAGAAAGCAATAATATAACTATCGAACCTCAAAAAATTTATCTTCAACCACTATTAGAAGAATTTTATAATTTTTTCTCACAGGAATTACACTACAAACAAATTAATTTGGTAATTGACAACTCTTTAAATTATCTTTATACGGATTTGAATAGTCTAAATTTGATTCTCAAGGAATTAATTAATAATGCCTGTAAATTTTCCCATGAAGATACAGATATTATCCTGCGAATTTATGAACAAAATTCTGATAATATTATTGAGGTAACAAACTGTGGATTTCCCATTGGCACGGCGGAAGAAAGTTTAATTTTTCAACCCTTTTATCAGGGAAGTCGTGTAGAGAATGTCACCAATAGTGGAACGGGATTGGGACTAGCTTTGGTACAATCTTTAGTACAGAATTTAAACGGCATTGTTACTGTCACCAGTAATCCTTCAAATAAAACTGATCATTTTTTTAATACTTTTACAATTACTTTTCCGAGTTTAGGGAAGGAATGAGACTTATTAACTATAACTTATCATGGGATCGAAAGCGATATTCTTTATTCGCTCGCCAGTGGGATATTACTGTCACCTTTTTACATTTTTTTTGTCTATTATTATTAGATTTTATTCGTAAAAATAATAAGAGTTCACAAAATAAAAAAAGAGCGAGATGGCTAGTCAAAAAACTAATTAAACTTGGTCCTACTTTTATTAAAATTGGTCAGGCTTTATCCACTCGTCCTGATTTAATTCCCTTAGAATATGTCGAAGAATTTAGTCAATTACAAGATCGTGTTCCTCCTTTTTTATCAGAAGATGCGATCGCACTTATTGAATCAGAATTGGGGGATAGTATTGACGATTTATTTGTTGAATTTGAAGGTGTACCCATTGCTGCCGCTAGTTTAGGGCAAGTGCATCGAGCAATATTAAAAACGGGGGAAAAAGTAGTTATTAAAGTACAAAGAAGGGGTTTGGATCGACTATTTCAATTAGATTTTAGAGTTTTAAAACTGTTAATTACTATTGGAAATAGTGTTATTCCTAACTTTAGAAAATATGAATTAAATCTTATTTATCAAGAGTTTTTTGAGATACTATTTGCAGAAATAGATTATATAAAAGAAGGAGAAAATGCAGATAGATTTCGCATCAATTTTCAAAAAGATCCAAAAATAATTGTTCCAAAAGTTTATTGGCAATACACCACAAAAAAAGTTTTGACCCTAGAATATTTACCCGGTATTAAAATTAATGATCGAGAGGCGTTATTAGAAAAAGAAATACCTATTAAACCTCTGATTGAATTAGGTATTTGTACATATTTAAAACAATTATTAGAAGATGGCTTTTTTCAGTCTGATCCCCACCCAGGTAATATGGCGGTAAATAGAGAAGGTGCAATTATTTTCTATGATTTTGGGGCAATGGCAGAAGTTAAGGGATTGGCAAAGGAACAAATGGTACAAACATTCTTTGCCATGTTACAGAAAGACACAGATCAAGTGTTAAAAACATTGATTTATATGGGTTTAATCGAACCTGTAGGGGATATGACAGCAGTAAAACGCTTAATCAGTTTTTCTCTGACAAGATTTTTGGATAAACCTGTTGATGTCAATGCTTTTAAGGAAATAAGTGCCGAAATTTACGTCATGTTTGAGCAACAACCCTTCCGCCTTCCTCCGCAACTGACTTTCATCATCAAGGCTTTAACCACCTTAGACGGCATTGCCCGTACGCTAGACTCCAATTATAGCTTACTCGCCGCTAGTCAGCCTTTTGTACGCAACCTCACTCGTTCTGGCAATCCTACCAATATTTTATTACTGATTGCCAAAGAGGGAAAAAATTTAATTCAAAAACAACTGTCAAAACCCAGTCGTTTAGAAAGTGCTTTTTCTCAATTTCAACAAAGATTAGAACAAGGAGAGTTACAACTGCGATCGCGCTCTTTAGAAGCGGAAAGAATCAATAAAAGCATTTATTTAGGGGTAAAAACTCTAATTTATGCTTGTTTAACGGGTTTTTCTCTCCTTAATGGCATTTTACTAACATCTACCATATACCAGTCTTGGGCGGTGATTTTATTTGCTTTAACCGGATTGTTTAGTTTCTTTTTGGTGCGATCGCTCCTGCGTTTAATAGTGGCGGAAAAGTTATTAAAATAACCTGAGTTATGATGATGTTTTAATTCACTAATTTCAGGACTTTTTCCCTTCGGGAAAACGATCAATTTCTACAGTACCATAAAAGACAAATTCTTTATCTTTCACTCTAGCTCGATCGACTCTTAACCTACTACCATCTAGTTTAAATTTGTCTAAATCGAGTAAATTATTGACATGATCGAGGATTGCTTGAGCTAAATTAATAGCTTCTTCCTCTCCTTCAAATTTAGGATTAATAAACTGAATTTTGGTTCTACTTTCTGCTTTTAATTCCGTTTGCATCTTGATGGGGATATAAGCAGAATTATCCCCTACTTTTATCTCTGACTTAATGTTAATAGATTTATCATCATTGACGACAATTTGAGTGTTTTGAAAGTGTAGAGATTGCCCCTGATACTCTAATTTTTGCAGTTTATCGATGATAAAAGGAGTATTAAAAGAGCGGGTTAAATCCTCTTCGGTTAAGACAATTCTCATCGTAGCTTGAGTGGGTTGTCTCAATTTGATTTTACCGCTAAACACAGCGCTAAAATCGATGGAAATTGCCTGTAAGTATAACTCCATTGCCTCTAAACGCAACCCGTTATACATCTCCATTCCCTTACCCACGAAATCAAAACCATCAACACTTCCTTGTAATAATTTAGCTACGGGTTCAGCTTTCACATTGGCTTCTAGTTTGCCCGTTTTTTTGAATAAGGCTGCGATCGCTGTTGTAACTACTTTACTGACGATTTGATCGCCACTTTGTCCGGGAAAAGGTAAACTACCAAACACGATTGCTGACATTGTTTTATTTAACTTTACACTTACCTATCTTAACATTAAGAAATATTAAAATCTGTAAATTAATATTAACTTATTTCTAGGGAATCATCGAAAGTAATTAGTAATCATTATTATAAGCAAAGGTAATGAGTTCGGAGTTCGGAATTAAGGGGAAGGTTTTTAAGTTTCAATTCTTTATCGATGATCCCGGGGATTGTCCTGATTTCCATTTCCTGATTGTAAGTTATTATCAGGGTTAAAGGCAGAAATATTACCCCTAGAGTTGGCATAGGGTAAGGGTTGACTGTTTAATAATGCCGTTAAATTCGCCTCGAAAATACTTAAAGGTTGTTCGCCAATGGTTTCTGCTATCGCACCCCCATTATTCTTAAGAAAGACAAAATGAGGAATACCATCGACACCGTAGTTAAGAATCTCAGGCAACCATTTACTATTGTCCACATTGATCATAACAAAATTGATTTTACCGTCAAACTCCTGTTTAAGTTCGGCTAAATCATCTGCCATTGCCTGACAAGTGGTACACCAATTAGCATAAAATTCCACTAAACTAGGTTTCCCGTTACTGATTGCCATTTCTAAGGGAATCGCCTTTTCTGCTTGGGATTCAAGGGATTGGCTATTAACCTTTGTTTGAGATGCAAAAATAAGGGCAACACTAAGAGCGATCGCCACTCCTGCAATAATAAGATTGCGAACCTTAGTCATAGAATTAGAGGGATCTGGCATTATAATTAAATGTTAATAATAATCTTTGCTTATTCCTCATTGTAGCCCACATTCCGCACGTCATCTAAAACTAGGGCTAATGTGCGATAAAATATAGCTCATATTCAGGATTTAGAGTTAGAATATTTTGGATGATTTTGCCTATTCCTGCGATTATTTGGGGTGCGATCGCATTTCAACGATTATTAGCACCTCGTTACGGTGATGTTGAAGAATAATCAAATCAGTTTAAGAAAAAATTTAGAAGTAATAATCTGTATAGGACGCATAATAATTTGTCTTAATTCTTCAAAAGTCAACTCAGAAAATAAAATTTTTCCTAGTTTTTTAGCTTTTTTATAAGCATAATCTGGAGTGGAAGAATTGATGAGAATGGCACTGATTAAAATATTTGTATCTATAACAAATCTTAGATTATTCATTCTCAATTATCTCTTGTAAGATTTCTTCTGTTTCGATCGAGTCTAGGGCTAATCTGCGATAAAATATAGCTCATATTCATCCAAAATTTTTCATTCTAAATTCTACATTCTTCATGAATCCCCTTTCACGGTTACTGAAATATTCGCAAAAATATCGCACTTCTATTTATCAAGCTGTAACTTGCTCGATTCTTAACAAGTTGTTTGATTTAGCCCCCCCCGTGTTAATTGGTGCGGCGGTGGATGTGGTTGTCAAAAAACAAGACTCTCTCATGGCTCAATTTGGGATTAAGGATGTTTTTGCCCAATTAGTGGTTTTAACGCTACTCTCGGTGCTAATATGGGGCTTAGAATCAGTGTTTGAGTACGCTTATGAGCGTCTTTGGCGTAACTTGGCACAGAATATTCAGCATGATTTGCGTCTCAATGCCTATAGTCATATTCAGGATTTGGAGTTAGAGTATTTTGAGAGTCGTAGCACGGGAAGGTTATTATCGATTCTCAATGATGATATTAACCAGTTAGAGAGGTTTTTGGACGTTGGTGCGAATGAAATCTTACAGGTTTTGACGACGGTTGTTGTCATTAGTGGTGCGTTTTTCTTCCTTTCTCCTTCTACGGCTTGGATGACGATTCTGCCTATACCCGTGATTATTTGGGGTGCGATCGCATTTCAACGATTATTAGCACCTCGTTACGGTGATGTGAGAGAAAAAGTCAGTTTACTCAATGGCAGACTAGCCAATAATTTGACGGGCATCACCACTATAAAAAGTTTTACCACAGAACATTACGAAATTCAACGGGTTCGCAAAGATAGTGAAGCCTATTTAGATAGTAACCAAAAAGCGATCGCCCTTAGTGCAGCTTTTGTGCCTTTAATTCGGTTAGTGATTTTAGCCGCATTTACGGGGATTCTATTATTCGGGGGGATGGAAGTAGAAAAAGGCAATTTAGCGGTGGGTACTTATAGCGTATTAGTATTTATGACACAAAGATTATTATGGCCTTTAACCCGATTAGGGCAAACTTTAGACTTGTATCAACGCGCTATGGCTTCCACTGCAAGGGTAATGGATTTACTCGATACCCCTATTACTATCCATTCCGGGGATAATCCTTTGGCTTTAGAAAACCTCAGAGGCTCGATCGCATTTAATCACATAACTTTTGCCTATAATCAAAGACAAACGGTTATTGAGGAGTTTAACTTGGAGATACCAGCAGGCGCAACCATTGCCATCGTCGGCTCGACTGGTTCAGGAAAAAGCACTATAGTTAAGTTATTATTGCGTTTCTATGAGATTCAGAAAGGTAGCATCACCCTTGACGGCATGGATATAAGGGAAATTGTGCTGTATGATTTACGCCGTGCCATTGGTTTGGTATCCCAAGAGGTGTTTTTATTTCATGGTAGTGTGAGGGAAAATATCGCCTATGGTAATCCCCATGTTGATGATGACGAGATTATCACCGCCGCTAAGATGGCAGAAGCCCACGATTTTATCATGGATTTACCAGAAGGATATGATACCATTGTGGGAGAAAGAGGGCAAAAACTTTCAGGAGGACAAAGACAAAGGTTATCCATTGCAAGAGCAATTTTGAAGAATCCCCCTATTCTCATCCTCGATGAAGCCACTTCTGCCGTTGATAATGACACAGAAGCTGCGATCGCTCGTTCTTTAACTCATATCACGGAAAATCGCACTACCATTATGATAGCCCATCGTCTCTCCACCATTCGCCATGGGGATTGTATATATGTACTAGAAAAAGGGCAAATTGTCGAACAAGGAAAACACGAGGATTTAGTTACATTAGGGGGGGTTTATAGTAATCTCTGGAAAGTGCAAACAGGAGAGTAGAGAGTTCGGTTCGGAGTTCGGAGTTATAATTTCAGAAGATAGAATTTTAATAAGGTGCGAT
>CAYPDC010000071.1:0-20356 GCA_964409355.1 uncultured Cyanobacterium sp. | reverse complement strand
GCCTATCCTAACATAATGAGTATGTAATATCAAGTTATGCCCTTGCTAAGTATATTTTTAGAAAATCCGTTAATTCTTGCTTTAATAAATGGAAGCAATGAGGTTGAACAATCTTCAACCCCTACAATCTGAAACCTACCTCAGTTCGATGCAAGAATGTCTGATTTAGGATTGCTATAGATTCTGATTGACAATGGTGAAAAGATGTTCAAAAATAAAGATAAGGTGCAAAAAAACTTTTGATGATTGGGAGTAACGAAATTGTCTCCAACAGAAAAACCGCAATTACCCCCTACCACTGACATTGAATTAGGTCATAGTTATCGGGCCACTACGGAAAAATGGTTTGAGTATCCGATTATTGTCCATCCCCATCATACTGATTATGGGGGGATTGTCTGGCATGGTACTTATTTGACGTGGATGGAGGAGGCAAGAATTCAGTGTTTACAATCTATCGGTATTGACTATGGCTATTTAGTGGAATTGGGTTATGAGTTACCTGTGGTGGAAGTGAATCTTCGCTATCATCGTTCTTTGAAAATGGGCGATCGCGCTATAGTTAAAACAAGGGTAAATGATTTAGAAGGGGTAAGACTCCATTGGGATTATGAGATTACAGCATGGCATGGCAACAGCACTTATGTAACAGGGAGGGTAACTCTAGTGGGAATCGATCGAGAAAAAGGTAAAATTATGCGCCAATTGCCCCCTGTACTCAAAGAAGCTCTGATAAAATTATGATAACTGGTAAAGGGAAAAAAATGAGTCAAGAAGAAAAAAATACTGCTTTTATGATGGGATTATTCCTCGGTGGTAGTATTGCTACTGTGGCGACTTTTCTATTTACTCCTCGCACGGGGAAGGAAAATCGTCAAATTTTGAGCAAAACCGCCCAAGCCTTACCCGAAATGGCTGAAGATATATCGACAACCGTGCAAAGTAATACTGTCCGTCTTTCTGCTTCTGCCCTTGAAAAATGGCATCATACTTTGACAAGATTACAGGGTGCGATCGCATCGGGTATTGAAGCCAGTCGTAATTCTGAAGAATAGTTGAGAATGAATAATTCTTTTTTCTCCCAACTTACTTTTTTTATTAATTCTTGAAATGACTCAAACCCTTCCCTTTTCCCTTTTCACCAATTCCCTACCCCACCAGATAAATTAAATACAAACTAGCTGATGAATGAACCTTTATTCTGGCTTGGATTATCCTTAACCCTTGTTGCCACTAGCCTAACTGCCGTCCTCATTACCCTAATTCCTGTAATACAGGAGTTGAGTCGAGCGGCTCGTAGTGCTGAGAAATTATTTGACACTTTAAATCGTGAATTTCCCGATACACTAGAAGCAATAAGAGTTACAAATATAGAAATAACGGAATTGAGTGCGGAAATGAAGGGGGGGGTAAAAAGTGCTTCAGGAGCAGTGCAAAAAGTCGATCGCACCCTAATAACGGCAAAAACACAAGTAGAAAAGGCAAAAACCACGGGCAAAAATTTCTGGGTGGGTTTAAAAACGGGAATAAAAGCATGGAAAGAAGATCCTAATTAGGTTGACTGAAATAAAGTTAAGATAAAATCTGTTGTTTTAAAGAAATCTGATGAAAAGTTGCGATCGCGCCTTATTATTAATAGTAGATGGACATTCCCTTGCATATCGTGCTTATTATGCCTTAGCCAAAGGGAAGAAGGGGGCGTTGCGCACTTCCACGGGGATTCCCACTAGTGTTTGTTTCGGGTTTCTCAATTCCCTCTTTCCCACTATTGGTGAGTATCAACCCCAATATATTGCCGTTGCCTTTGACTTGAAAGAAGCCACTTTTCGCCACACTGCTGATAGTAATTATAAGGGCGATCGAGCTCCTGCTCCCGATGATTTTATCGAGGATGTCAATAACTTACAAATCTTGTTAAAAGCGTTAAATATTCAGATTGTCACTGCCGTTGGTTATGAAGCCGATGATGTGATAGGCACATTAGCCACCCAAGCAGTAAAATCCCATTGTCAAGTTAAAATTTTAAGTGGCGATCGAGATTTATTTCAATTAGTGGATGATAAAAAAGAAATAAGCGTCTTATATTTAGAGAGAAATATAGGAAAATATAGCATTTATAAAGAAGAAGAAGTATTTACCAAAATGAAGGTAAAACCATCGCAAATTGTTGATTTTAAAGCCTTATGTGGTGATAAATCAGATAGCATTCCGGGAGTTTTAGGTATTGGTGAAAAAATTGCTAGTAATCTTTTAGCAGAATACGAGACATTAGATAACGTTTATCACAACTTAGATAATATTAAATCTGCTGTCAAAAATAAACTAATTAACGGAGAAAAAGACGCTCAACACTCACGATTTTTAGCAAAAATAGTCACAGATATTGACTTAGATATATCCTTAGATGATTTACAACTAACAGGGTTTAATAATCAAGAAATAATCCCTCTCTTGCAAACCTTAGAATTAAATAGCTTCGTCAAACAAATTAACCAAATTCAAGAGAAGTTAGGGGGTACAATATTAGATAATCCTACAGAAAATAATGATCAATTATCTCTATTTACAATTAGTAAGGGAATAAAAGATACTGGTGAAGATAGGCAACAACTATCCCCCCTTAATCCCCCCTTAGTAAAGGGAGGAGGCAATGGAGAAATTAATAATAATTCTCAGTCAATAGATACTTTTATTGTTGATGATATAGAAAAATTAGACACATTAATTAGTAAGATAAAACAGGTAAAAATTACCGCTTGGGATACCGAAACAGATTCCCTTGATACTCTCACAGCTAATTTAGTCGGCATTGGTTGTTGTTGGGGAAAAACCCTCAAAGAAACTGCTTATATTCCCTTATATCATAAAGAAGGAAAACAGTTAACCTTAGATGTTATTCAGACAAAATTAGAGCCTATTCTATCATCAGAAGAATATCACAAAACTTTCCATAATGCCAAGTTCGATCGCCTCGTCTTTCTGAATAATGGCATGGAAATTAAAGGCATTGTCTGGGATACCATGTTAGCTAGTTACGTTTTACAACCAGAAGAAAGCCACAAATTAAGTAACTTATGTGTTAAATATGGCAGTGAATTTATTGCTCAAGATTATGATGATTTAGGCTTAGATAAAAGGCAAACTATAGCAGATTTACCGATAGAAAAGACAGCTAACTATTGTGCCTTAGATGTGTTAGCAACTTTTCACTTAACCGAGATTTTAACTACTGAATTAGAGAAAATACCCTCATTAAACACAGTATTTGAACTAGAATTAAAACTAGAACCAATTTTAGCTCAAATGGAACAAATAGGCGTATCAATCGACAGTGAATATTTGCAAGAATTAGCCACAGAAATTGACTCGGAATTAGTAACTATTGAAACAGAAGCCTATCAAGAAGCAGGAGAAGAATTTAACCTTGCCTCTCCTAAACAAATGAGTGAATTACTGTTTGAAAAACTAGGCTTAAGTAAAAGAAAAAGCAGTAAAACAAAAACAGGCTATTCTACCAATCAAGCAGTATTAGAAAAACTAAAAGGAGATCATCCTATTATTGATCTAATTTTACAACATCGTATGTTAGCGAAACTAAAATCAACCTATGTGGATACCTTACCCACTTTAGTTAGTCACAAAACCCAAAGACTGCACACCAATTATAATCAAACCGTGACGGCTACGGGCAGACTTTCTTCATCCAATCCCAACTTACAAAATATACCCATTCGCACAGCTTTTTCTCGACAAATCCGTAAAGCTTTTATTCCGCAATCAAACTGGGTATTTTTAAGCGCAGATTACTCTCAAATTGAATTAAGAATTTTAGCCCATTTAAGTGATGAACCCATTTTAATATCCGCCTATCAAAATAATCAAGACATTCATACCGTCACCGCTAAATTATTACTAGAAAAAGAAGATATTACCCCCGAAGAAAGAAACTTAGGCAAAACCATTAATTTTGGTGTAATCTATGGCATGGGCGCACAAAAGTTTTCCAGAGAAACAGGAGTCAATAGTGCGATCGCCCAAAGATTTATCGATATATATAGAGAAAAGTATGCCAATGTTTTCAATTACTTAGAAAATCAGAAAAAGGAGGCTTTAGTTAATGGTTATGTAACAACTATATTAGGGAGAAGAAGATATTTTTACTTTGATGATAGAGAAGCGAAAAACTTAAGGAATACTGATATTAACTCCTTCGACATATCCGATTTTAACTTTAATTATCAAACAATGCAAATGTTAAGATCTGCCGCTAATGCACCAATTCAAGGCTCTAGTGCGGATATAATTAAATTAGCCATGATAGAAGTTAATAACATTTTAGCTCAAGAAGATGGTAATTTGTTATTACAAGTTCATGATGAGTTAGTCTTTGAATTACCATCAGAAAAAGTAGATAATTTGAGTTTCAAAATTAAGGAAGCAATGGAGAATGTTTTATCTTTAAAAATACCTTTATTAGTGGACATTCACACAGGTAAAAATTGGATGGAAGCCAAATAAAATATTGGGGTATTAGGATATTTTTGTATTGGGGAATGGGGAAGCGTGGGAAGTATGGGAAGATGGGAGAGATGCTTTTTAATCCTCCTGAATTCTGACTCATCGTTCGCTCAAATAAAATAAGATAGCTGACAAAAAAGGTTAAAATCAAGACTGAATTTGGAAACAAATGAAAGAAATAATCGGACACCCAGATTTTCTCTATTTGGGGGACTCTAAGGCATCAACTTATCAAAATCGGGCAAAAATCAATGAAGAAGGAGTAATTTATTGTTTTCCTCTCGCAATGATTCAACCACGACCAAAATCACTCTCAGATTGGGTTAAAAATCCAGTCACCGAAACAATAAAATTTTACTTTATTTCTAAAGCTCGATCTCACCTCCTGATTCCCAAAGCTCGATGCCAAAGGCACGCTACGCGCCCGCATCTTCCTATTACCAAAAGTTCCATTAAACCCTGTCACAAAATTTAACTTAAAGTTTGATCGAACCTCCTCAAAATCAGGGCATGATAAAGTATAAACACTATTAATTAGGGTTTGCTGAATAAATCACAAAAAAATTCATTAATATTGGTATTCTGCAACAAATATAAGTCTTTCTTGCTTATTTATTGTTATTTTATATGTTTTTCTTATTACTTGTCTGAAAATATATTTTATTTCTAAAAATTGACACAAAAATTCCGCCAATACCTGGCAATACAGGTAAGATAAATTCATCACTAAACATTTTAGTGATATAGAGGAAGAAATAAGGGCAATTAATGACGATTTACCTTTTAATAAAAAGGAAATAAAAATCGAGATTTAATTATTATTAATTTCGGGCTGTTTTAACTCACAAGAAATACGATCAATCTTGAAAAACACAAAATATTTGGTCTAAATTCTAGTTCGTATAGCAATCAGTTATGATTTGTGAGATTTTTAGATTAATTTCCCCCTTTGTTAAGGGGGGTTAGGGGGGATCGAATTCTCATGACTGATTCCTGATTGCTATAGTAATGGCTTTAGCCTTTTTTATCCATCATAATGCCACTAAAGTGGCAACTACAAACTTTTATTAGTGTAGAATAATATTATTCTCAAGTTTCAAATTTTTCTTGACTCAAATCATGAATTTAGTATCTAGTTTAAGCCCCGAAGAAGAAGAATTAAAGAGGAAACAAGCTGAGTTAGAGGCTTTGGAGTCTGAGTTAATTCAAAAAGAGTTAGAATTAAGAACTTTTGAAGGGGAATTACATAGTTTTGAGCGAGAATACGCCCAAATTATCGGTAGTCGTTATACGGAATTAGAGCAAATACAGGCTCAAATTAACGAGTATATGGCTTATTTGGAATCTTCAAGGAATTTTAAGCCGTCTGATAGTCTGAAAAAGTTATATCGAGAAGTTGCTAAACGTATTCATCCTGATTTAGTTACCGATGAGGAAGAAAAAGCCCGTCGTCAAGAGTTGATGACAATGGCAAATGAGGCTTATGAGCAAGGAAATGAGGATAAGTTACGGGAAATTTTGGCTAACTGGGAAATTAGTCCAGAATCGGTTAAGGGTGAAGGTATTGCGATCGAACTCATCAAAATCATTCGTAAAATTGCTCAATGTCGTTCTCGAATAGGTGCGATCGTCTCTGAAATAGAAGCATTAACACAAACAGATTTGCAAGAATTAATATTACAAGTGGATAGGGCAAAAGAAAACGGTAAGGATTTATTAGCAGAAATGGCGTTACATCTTGACGAAGAAATTGCGAAAGCTCAAGAAAGTTTAAAGGAATTAAAAGAAAAATTAGGAGTTTAAGAGATGACTAATCAAGATAAAAATAATGACAATTTAAACCCTTCTAAACAAGGAAGCGTTAAGATATTATAACTTAGCTTTAGAAATAAAAAAAGATAATGAAGATATTTGGTTTTGTAAGGCTGGAGTATTGTTTATAATGAATGAAAATGAAAATGCTATTTTTTGTTGTGATCAGGCTCTTGTACACCTGCGAGATAATCTATATTATCTGTGCGAGAATAAGGATTTTCCTATATTTACAAAAGATTTTATCGATGAAGTGTATCAAAAAAGAAAGAATCCTATCTTAAATCTTAGAAACACAATCATCAATCAGATAAATAAAAATAAAGAAGATTTTAATAGTTTGAATGAGGAGAATAAACAAATCATCTACTCAGAAATTTTTTCCCTTGCCAATATCTATGCTAACTATGAAACTGCATACAGTACGTTATAAATATGAAATATTTGATAACAGATTCAATAATGAAAATTGGGATAGAAATAAGTGAAGATATTTTTAAGGAATCAAAAAAAATTAATGAAAAATTATTAGAAGTTCTATTAATTGAAGAAAAATTTGATATACTTTTGTGCAACTACTTTGAATTAGAAGAAGCACTATTAGATATATCTTTAAAAAAAAGTATTTTTAACTATGAAGAAAATCAAGAAAATGTCGATCGAGCTTATACTTTTTTAAAAACAGCTAAAAATCTTAGTATAGATGCTCCTGCTGATTTTTCAGAAAATATTGATAATTATTTATATACGCAATATTCAAACAAATCAGAATGTTAACCCCTGCGAACTTAAAAAAGATGAGTCTCTGTAACTTTATAGATTAAAAGCCAATCTGGTTCAATATGACAATCTCGATAACTTTTCCAATTACCAGTTAAAGCATGATCTTTATACTTTATTTCTAATCGTTCATTATCCAATAATTTATCAATAACAATTTTAAGTTTCTCGATATTTTTACCACGCTTTTGTAAAGGTTTAATATCTTTCTTAAAAGTATTTTCAAAAATTGGTATTAACATTAAATTCCTAATTGATTATAAAGATCATTTTTATTTGTACAAATAGTTAAATTTTCCTCTTCTTCAATATTGATAATTGCTTGTTTAGTTTCCTCATTAAAATTAATAATTATGTCTTAAAATTTACGCACTTAAATATATCTGAAGAAGTAGAAATTATTTCAGTTTCTACTCTAGTAAGTCTCACCGCTGCGGGGGGAGAAAAGGTTTATCTTCAATTAACACCTCAACAGACAGAATCTTTACTAAAACAAATAACACAGCAATCTGAATGGCAATTAATTTAAGAGGAAAGAGATACGAATGTCTGTCAAATTCCCCCTGAGTATCATACTAATTTCTCTGGAAAATCATATTATAAACGTATCATAAATTTCGGAGAAGGAGTAGAATATATTAGCATATTTTGTCCCACAATCAACCGTTTGAACATTCAAACTAAATGGGGATAACACAATTAATAATTATCAATTACTTAATGCCGTTTCCAGTATTAGGTGCGATCGCACCTCCCTTATATCCTCTAAGATGCGATCGCATCTTGAGCAAGTTTTTCCCTGTCATCAAAATTGATTTATCACTCTGGATAACCAAAATAGCGATTATCTGAACATAAAAGAAATAATGAATAATCTCAAAATACGTTCTGCACTTTTATCCGATACAAGTACTATTTTTAATCTGATTCGAGAGTTAGCAAAATATGAAAAGTTAGAACATAAGATAACAGGAAGTGAAGAAGCCCTTAAAAATGATTTATTCGGCGATCGCCCTTATGCAGAGGCAATTATTGCCCAATGGGATGAGAAAGTCGTAGGATTTGCCTTATTTTTCCCAAATTATTCTACTTTTTTGACTAAACCCGGTATTTATCTTGAAGATTTATTCGTACTTCCAGAGTATCGTCGTCGAGGTATTGGCAAGGCATTATTACAATATTTGAAAGAATTAGCTGTTAAAAGAAATGCAGGTAGATTAGAATGGTCTGTACTAGATTGGAATGAACCAGCGATCAAGTTTTACGAGTCAATAGGGGCAAAAATTTTGCCTGAATGGCGAATTTGTCGTATTACTTTTGATTAAGTTAAGGGCGTTGTGCCAAAATCAAATACCGTTAAACAAGATTTATCCAAAACATAGTATATCTTTAATTAAATGCAAACTAGCTTATCACCAATGATAATAGCGCATAGGGGATCATCTGTTGAAAGCCCTGAAAACACTCTTTCCGCTTTTAGGTTGGCTATGTCTCAAGGCGCAGACGGTATAGAAGGGGATTTTCACTTAACCAAAGATAAGCAGATTGTTTGTATTCACGACTCGAATACTGCCAGAGTTGCTAATACTAAGTTAATTGTTAAAAATTCCACTCTAGCGGAATTAAAAAAACTTGATGTGGGATATTGGTTTAATTCAAGTTTTAAAGGTGAAAAAATTCCCACTCTTAATGAAGTTTTAGATCTATTACCTCCAGAAAAAAAGTTATTCTTAGAAATAAAATCAGATCTCGACATTGTACCTTACCTATTAAGTATATTAATTAATAATAAAATAAATTTAAATCAGTTAGTAATTATTTCCTTCAATAGTCAAATTTTAAGAAGTATAAAACAGCATAAGCCAGAGCTAAAAACATTACTATTAGTGAGCTTCAAAACCTTTAATCGTATTAAATTATCAAATTTTTTAGTTAAGAAATTATTGAATAAATTAGAGCATATTCGTGCAGATGGAATAAGTACTTCCGTGTCTAACTTTCTAAATGAAACTTATATTTATCAATTTACTTCAAAAGGATATGAATATCATTTATGGACCATAGATAACGAAAAAATAGCTGAACAATTTATAAAAATAGGGGTAAACTCCATCACTACAAATACTCCGAAAATAATTAAACAAATCAAATATTTCCACACTGAAAATTTTATATCGAACTCAGGTAAATATTAAAAACTTGCCCTTACGAGCCTTTTCCTCCTTTTGTCTTCATTAATTCACAAAAGTTTTAATTCCTTGTTTTTGCCATTGTTGAGATTTACTTTGTGCTTCGGCTTCTGTTTTAAACACCCCTAGTTTAATCTTCATTTCACCTCCAATATTAGTAATTAAAGCATCAGGAATTATTTTTTTTATATTATTAAATTGATTCATATTTTCATAATTTGTCATTACTAGATATTGTTCTTTTTTTATTTGTACTAATGATAGATTATTACTATTATTTGTGTTATTATTATTAGAGTTATTATTCAATACGGGAGAAGTTGCGTCTTCTATTAAAGGAGGAGGAGGAATTAAAGATGATTGTTCCTTTTGGCTGATTTCCGTCATTAAAGCAGTTTTCAAATCAGGATAAGGAGATGTTAGAAGGTTATTATTAGTCTCAGTAATATTTTCTACTGTTGGCAATCTCGAAGGAGGGGAAGGCGGTGTGATATTATTCTTATTTTCTTCTATTATTTGACTGTTATCTTCTTCTATTTCAATCTTTGTTTCCTTCATGTTTGTTTCTTCTTCTCTAGTTTGATTAATTGTCTCTAGTTGTTTATTTTCATTGATAACATTTGGCTCATTTAAACCTAAAAAAATAAAAATATTTGTGCCGAAAAAAATTATGATCCCAAATACCCCCCAAGGAGTTAAAATTAAATCTAGTAAAGAGGTGCGATCGCCGCTTATCAAACGAGAAGCCACAGGAATAGGCTCTTCTTCTTCCTCAACATTGGGAGTATAAACTAAACTAGAATTAGAATAAGATGATGATACCTCTACAGAGTCACTGTCCATTAATTCAGGGATAAGACTGGTATTTTCTTCCATGGTTTCCCTTTCATAACGGCTCAACTCTGCCCCGAGATCCAAGTCTAAATTTTGTATAATCTTCTTTATCAAGGGATGGACTGATATTGATATTTTACTCATAATTAATTAATGACTTTAAATTCGATCGATAAATTATTAAATTCTATTCTTTCTCAACCACAATGGGATAAACAAAGAAGATATTATCAACTCAAAAAAATCTGGTATGAAATCGTTAATCAAAAGATAGCACAACACACATCTCCCATTTATCTCAAAGAAGAAACTCTTTTTATCGCCACCGGAAGTGCATCGTGGGCACAGGATTTAACTCTACAAAGACGCACTCTTATCACTAAAATTAATGGCCGTATTCAAACTCCTATCAATGATATACGCTTCGTATTTGGAAAATGGTATAGTCAATATCAACCTCCTATTCCAGAAGCTGATGAAAATACGATTCATCCTTGTTTCATTAAATCAAAAGAATCCCCCTCTCTTTCTTCTCCTCCTCAAACTCCTCAAGAAGCCTTGGAAAAATGGCTAGAAATAGTCAAACAAAGAAAAAAAGAAAATCAAACCTGTCCCACTTGCCAAAGTTTTTGTCCTGAAGGAGAATTAAAACGTTGGGGTGTCTGTGCCTATTGTTTTCGAGAAAAAATAAGTAGGCTCTTATAAACTTATTTATATAGGGAACTCGTAAAAAGAGGAAATGGTGTGAGTGAGGGGAAAATCCCCCCAAGAAGATCAGTAAGTGGCAAAGAAATGGAGGTTAAATAATGTTTCAACTTTTATTCTTAACTTTACTTCAAACATCAAGATGCGATCATCGAAGATGCCGCTTTGCGGATCGCATCTTAACCCTGAACAACCCCTGTTTTTTACCTGTCAAAAATGACCGAAAAGAACAAGGTTTCTCCATTCTCGAAATATTAGTAACAATATTGGTGATTACAGGGTTCATCTTAGGCTCAGTGCAAACCATCGTCTTAGCTACCTTCATGAGGGTTCAAGCACAGGATAAACAAGAAGCCACCAACTGGATACAACAGGATTTAGAATTAATCCGTTATCAGGCTTTTATTTTGGATGGTGGAGTTGCGGTTACTTCTACCTGTGATTCTTCCTCTTATGGAAGTGCTTTAAATACGGTAATTGGTTCAATAACAAATCCAGTGAAAATCAATGATAGAAACTATACCGTAACCAGAACACCTAGCAATAAAGGTAATATTTTGCAAATAACTTATAACGTTGAATATGCCCCAGCCAGTGGTTCTGATCCTGCTCATCCTCGTTATAAAAGTACGGTGGGGGCAGATAATGTGGTGACAATTTTATCAACGGAGGTTTTACCCAATGCAGCACTTGGTTGTAATTAAATTACTGCTGAATAAGCACAACAACAAGGAAAAAGGCTTTAACCTTCTCGAAGTAGTCCTTGTTTCGGTAATTGTCGGTATCATGGCAGGGATTAGTGTACCGAACTTTTTAGAAGAACAAAGACAACAAAGAGTTAACGAGGCATTCAACTGGATTCGAGGGGCATTGGTAGAAGCCCAAACCAACGCCAGTCGTTTAAGTACAGATTGTACCGTTACTATTGACGCAGATCAAGTTAGTGGAAGCCCCCCAGGTTGTGTTTTAGAAAAAATAACCTTTGATACTAATATCATCGATATTCGTTCTAGTGCTGGTTCTCTTCCCCAAGATATTGGTTTTCAGTTTGACGGGCGACTTTCTTCATCTACAAGTTTACAAACCATACACATAAAGAGAAAAAATGCACCTAATGAAACAGGGAAATGTATCGTAATCTCAAATAACTTAGGAATGATCAGGACTGGTATTTATAATAGCACTTCTTCTGCTAACTGCGAAAATCTTGAAAATAGACGTTACCCAGAATAAACTGCTCATCGTAGAATAAAAAGGTAATAATAAATCCTACCTAAAACCAACGATTAGACTAAAAACCCTGATTTATAAAGATTCCTAAAACCTAATACCTTCAAAACATAAATATTTTATTCTGTAATAATGACATGGTTTATAATCTGAGAATCGCGGATTTACCGGAGAGTGAACGTCCCAGAGAAAGATTATTAGAGTTAGGGGCAAGAAATCTAAGCTCTGCGGAGTTAATCGCCATTTTATTAGGCACAGGGCAAGGAAAAGGCAAATTATCCGCCGTAGGGTTAGCCCAATATATTCTCAATCAACTCAGCCAAAACAAACAAGATCCCCTCGATGTACTACGCACCATTTCCCCCACCGAATTAATGGAGATTCAGGGGATAGGTCCTGCCAAAGCTACCACTATCCTTGCTGGGATAGAATTAGGCAAAAGAGCATTTCAGTTTCGCCCTTCTGCTAGAGCGATTATTGATAGTCCGAATGCGGCGGCAGCAGCTTTTAGTCATGAGTTAATGTGGCAATCTCAAGAGCGTTTCGCTGTACTGTTATTAGACACTAAGAATAGTTTAATTAGCACTCAGGTTATTACTATCGGCATTGCTACAGAAACCCTAATCCATCCCCGTGAATTATTCAGAGAAGCTATTAAAAAATCTGCCACGAATATTATTATTGCCCATAATCATCCCTCTGGGAATTTAGAACCTTCCTTAGAGGATTTGAATTTAACCCAACAACTATTAGAGTGTGCGAAAATAGTAGGTATTCCCATTTTAGATCACTTAATTATCGGCAATGGTGATTATCGCAGTATTCGTCAAAATTCCTCCCTCTGGGAAGAAGAGTAGGTTAAGTTGAGGCATCAAAACCACCTGAGTTCGACATAAAATCTTAAGTGATGAAAGGTGTCAGGTATCAGGGGATGCACTGAGGGTAGCCGAAGTGTGTTAGGTGTTAGGTTAAAGAATTGATAAAAAACATATCTTTATTCAAATTTAATAATATTAAGTTCGTAGTAATGGCTTTAGCCATTATTCAATCTAACATAAAAACCCTAAAGGGTTCACTACAAACTTATTTTTGATAGCTAAAATAAGACTTTGTTGGGTTGCACTTTGTTTAACCCAACCTACTATTTTTATTTAATCCCACTGATAATATGCAATTAACCCAAATTATTAAAAAATCAAAAAAATCATCCCTTAAAAGTCGTAGGATAAATGTTTCTGATCTTCGTAATCAACGGCAAAAGATTTGGTTAAATGTGGGACAAAAAGATCAACCCTTATTTATTATGTTGCTTATTAGTCTCTTTTTCTTCGGTGCGATCGCATCTCGGTTGGCTTATATCCAGATAGTAGAAGGGGCAAAATTTCAAGAAAAAGCGGAAAATAACCGTACAAAAATAGTGCCTAAACCACCAGTGAGAGGTAATTTATACGATCGCAAGGGAAGAATTTTGGGGGCGACAAAGTTATCCCATTCTGCTTATATATGGCCTGTAGTGCAAAAAAGGGAGAATTGGGAGGAGATTAGAGCTATATTGGCAAAAATCCTCAATATTTCTGAGGAGGAATTGCAAAAAATATTAGGACAAGAAAAATACGACTCTCCTACATTAGTGCGTATTGCTCGTAATCTTACCCCTCGACAAATTACCGCCATTGAAGAAAATCGCAACCTTCTCTCAGAGGTGGAAGTGGACACCGACACCGTTAGATATTATCCCCATGGCAAAAATGGTTCTCATGTACTAGGTTACACCAGAGAAATTAATGCTGACGAATTAGCACAAAGGAAAGATGACGGTTATCGTTTAGGAGATGTTATTGGTAAAATGGGTATTGAGGCAGGTTTTGAGAAAGATTTAAGGGGTGAATGGGGGGGAATTTTACTGGAAAGAGATGGCACAGGAAAAGTATTGCGTAAGCTAGGGGTTAAGGAAGCTAAAGCAGGAAATGATGTCACCCTTACCCTCGATTTGAACTTACAAAAAGTTGCTGAACAAGCATTGGGCGATCGCAAAGGGGCAGTGGTAGCCCTTGATCCCCGTGATGGCGGAGTTTTGGCAATGGTAAGTTATCCCGGATTTGATCCCAATATCTTCTCAGGAAAAATCACTCCCCAATTGTGGAAAGAAGTACAAGGAAAAGGCAACCCTTTTATTAACCGTAGCTTAAGAGGTTTTCCCCCAGCTTCCACCTTTAAAGTCGTCACCGCTACTGCTGGATTAGAGTCAGGCAAATTTAAACCTAGTAGCATTTTACCTACCTATGCTTATCTAAGAGTAGGAGGCACAGCCTTTGGAGAGTGGAATCGAGCGGGATTTGGACCTATGGGATTTGTAAGAGCAATGGCGTGGAGTAGTAATACTTTTTTTGGGCAAATTGGCAACAGAGTGGGGGGAGAAACCATGATTGAGTGGGCGAGGAAATACGGCTTCGGCAGTAAAACGGGCATCGAATTAGCAGAAGAAACCCCCGGTTTGATTGCTGATAATGAATGGAAAAAAGAGCGATTTGACTGGGAATGGACTGTGGGCGATACCGTCAATATGTCCATTGGGCAAGGTTTCACCCTTGCAACACCTCTGCAAGTAGCTGTCATGTTTGCTGTTCCTGCTAACGGGGGCGATCGTGTAATACCTCACTTGCGTCAAGATCCTTCCTACCAACAAAAGCGTGTATCCCTTGATTTAAAGCCTGAAACCTTAAAAACAGTCCGAGAGGGCTTAAGAGCGGTAATTACGAGCGGTACAGGGGGCAAAGCGGCGGTAAATGGAGTGGCAGTAGCGGGTAAAAGTGGCACTGCTGAAGCACCCCCGGGTAAATCCCATGCTTGGTTTGGGGCTTATGCACCTTATGAGAATCCTGAAATCGTGGTAGTTGCCTTTGTGGAACACTCTGGTGGTGGTGGAGGTTCAACCGCAGGACCGATCGTGCAACAGGTTTTAGCCGCTTATTTTCAGAAAAAGTAATAATCCAGAGGCTGATAACGGTTTTCAGGAGAATTTGCTATAATTCTGACTTTAGATGCCTAAATTATTTTCTAAATTCTTCACTCTTAATTCTTAAAAATGGCCATCGCAATTGATTTTGGTACAAGTAACACTGTTATTACTCGCATTAATCCCGTGACGGGAGAATCAGAAATTGTTAAGTTAGCCAATCTTGCTCAAAAAAATAGTAATCTTCCACCGATTATCCCCAGTTTAGTTTATATCAATAATGCCAAAAATGATGATATAGTTATTGGGCAAAGGGTGAGGGATAAGGGTTTAGATAGTAAAAGTAATCAGCGTTTTTTTAGTAATTTTAAAAGAGGAATCGGTAATGATATTCAAGGCTTTTTACCTATTTTAGATGATAAACAATTAGATTTTGAGAAAATAGGCCAGTTATTTTTAAGTAGTATTTTCAAAGAATTAAATAGTGAATTAGATTCCTTAATTCTGACTGTGCCTGTGGATAGTTTTGAAAATTATCGTTACTGGTTAACGGGGGCTTGTGAGGAGTGGAATATAGATAAAGTCAGAATTATTGATGAACCGACAGCCGCCGCTTTGGGTTATGGTACAGATGAAGATAGCTTAATTCTGGTGGTAGATTTTGGGGGAGGCACCATCGATTTTTGTTTGGTAGAGTTAAATCTGGGGGAAAAGCAAAAACCTCAAGGCTTTATCCTCAAATGGGGTGAAAAGTTGTTAGGGCAAAATTCCGCTCAAAAAACGAAGTTAGCCAAAGTAATGGCGAAAGTAGGGGCTAATTTAGGGGGATGCGACTTAGATAAGTGGATTTTGGACTATTTTCACACAAAACAAGGAATACCGAAATCTTCTTTAACTACTCGTTTAGCGGAAAGAATTAAAATTCGTCTTTCTCAAGAGAAAGAGGCAAAGGAAGTATTTTTTAATGATTTAACCCTAGAAACTTATGATTTAACTTTAAATAGAGAGATTTTTGAACAAATACTCAAGGATAATCAATTTTTTGAAAAATTAGATTCTCTTATGGAAACAGTCTTGCAACAGGCAAGGAGTAACGGTATTAATATTAATGACATCGATCGAGTTTTGTTAGTGGGGGGAAGTGGACAAATACCTGCCGTAAATGAGTGGTTGCAACAATACTTTCTACCAGAAAAAATAAGAGGCGATCGCCCCTTTGATGCTATTGCGATGGGTGCATTAAAATTAGAACAGGATTTGCAGATCAAGGACTTTTTATATCATAGTTATGGGGTGAGATATTGGAATCGTCGTCAGAAACGCCATGATTGGCATACAATCATACCCAGTGGGCAACCTTACCCCATGACACAACCGAGAGAGTTGATTTTAGGCGCATCGGTGGAAAATCAGCCTAGTATTGAATTAATTATCGGAGAATTAGGACAGGAAAACACCTCTACTGAAGTATATTTCGATGGAGAGTGTTTAATTACCCGTAGTATAGAGCGAGGGTCAAGGAAGGTACAACCATTGAATGATAGTGAGGGGGGAAAAACCATCGCCCAATTAAATCCTTTAGGCAAACCGGGGTGCGATCGGATTAAGGTATTATTTAGAGTGGACGAGGATAGGTATTTAAAAATAACAGTAGAAGACTTATTAACTGATGCGATTTTGTTAAATAATGTTATGGTCGCAAAATTGAGTTAATTCATAAAAGTTATTGTCAGAAATCACCTTAATTTACCATGACTACTATAGAAGAGCCACTTTATTTGATTATAGGAAATCGTTTTCCCTTAATATTTAGTAACTTTTGATATAATTTTACGAAACTTTTGGTTAACCGTGATTTTTGATTCAATTTAAGTTATAATCAGTAGGTTGTATCAAAAAATGTTGTCAGAAAAATCCAAGTCAATCTAAATCACAATATGGGCAATAAGCCAACGATCGCAGTTTCTCATTTAGGCTGTGAAAAAAATCGCATCGATTCTGAGCATATGCTCGGTTTATTAGCACAATCGGGCTACGGCATCGATAACACCGAAGAATTAGCTGATTATGTTATAGTAAATACTTGTAGTTTTATTGAGTCCGCCCGGCTCGAATCCGTAAGAACTTTAGTAGAATTAGCGGAAAACCAGAAGAAAATTATTATCGCTGGTTGCATGGCACAGCATTTTCAAGAGGAATTGTTAGCAGAATTACCCGAAGCAGTAGCTTTAGTTGGTACGGGGGATTATCAAAATATTGTGGATATTATTGAACGAGTGGAAGGGGGAGAAAGGGTGAAAGCGGTTTCTGCTCAACCTACTTTTATCGCTGATGAAAATATCCCCCGTTATCGTACCACTACCGAAGGAGTTGCTTATCTAAGAGTAGCCGAAGGTTGTGACTATCGTTGTGCTTTTTGTATCATTCCCCACTTGCGTGGAAATCAACGATCGCGCTCGATCGAATCTATTGTGGCAGAAGCTCAACAGTTAGCAGATCAAGGAGTGCAAGAATTAATCTTAATCTCCCAGATTACCACTAACTACGGTGTTGATTTATATGGTGAACCTAAGTTAGCCGAATTGTTAAAGGCATTAGGAAAAGTTGATATTCCTTGGATTCGCATTCATTATGCCTATCCCACTGGCTTAACCGATCAAGTCATAGAGGCGATCGCATCTATTGATAATATTTTGCCCTATTTAGATTTACCTTTACAACACTCTCACCCCGAAATTCTCAAGAGTATGAATCGCCCCTGGCAGGGAAAAGTTAACGATGAGATTATCGATCGCATCAAATTAGCGTTACCAGAAGCCGTAATGCGAACAACTTTTATTGTAGGATTTCCGGGAGAGACTGAACAACATTACCAACATTTGTTACAATTTGTTAAAAGACATCAATTTGATCATGTGGGTGTATTTACCTTTTCTCCCGAAGAAGGTACGAAGGCTTATGAATTAGGCAATCAACTACCAGAGGAAGTAAAAGAAGAAAGACGCAATCAGTTAATGGAGATACAGCAACCCATCGCCGCTATGAAAAATGAGGCAGAAATTGGCAAAGTTGTACCCGTGTTGATTGAACAGGAAAACCCTATGACAGGTGAATTGATCGGGCGATCGCCCCGTTTTGCCCCCGAAGTGGACGGATTAGTCTATGTAAAGGGCTCGGCAAATTTAGGCATGATCACCCCCGTGAGAATCACCGATGCCGATGTCTATGATCTCTATGGAGAAACAGAGATAAATTAGTAAGTATTTCCTATTTTTAAAAGCCCCCTTATTAAAGAGGGTTGGCAGGAACAAATCTCGCCATCTTACTCAAATTATCTCTCGGAAATCGTTTCGTGCTTAAGTAAAAAGCAGAATGTAAGGGCTAATGGCATCATAAATCATTAGCTATAAGTATCACGGCAATAAACAAAGAATAGAGAATGAATCATGAATAATTCTGAATTCTACATTCTTAATTCCAAATTCGATCGCCCCTTACGTCACTTTGCTTCACGGGATTGTTTCCTTTGATCTGTGGAGAGTAACACAGTAAACATTCATAAAAAACATTACAGATGACAATTTCATTTTCCAGTTTAGGACTATCCGAATCCTTAGTTAACCAACTAGAAAAAATCGGTTTTGTGACTCCCACCAAAATTCAAACCTTAGCAATACCTGAATTACTAGCAGGGCGTGACGTAGTGGGGCAATCGCAAACTGGAACAGGCAAAACCGCCGCTTATTCTTTGCCTATTTTAGACAACATCGATCATAACTGCAAAGATGTTCAAGCCTTGATCTTGACTCCTACCAGAGAATTAGCGCAACAGGTAGCCGAATCCTTAAAAGACTTTATTGCAAGGGGCGATCGCACCTATGTACTAACGGTTTACGGCGGACAATCTATCGAGCGTCAAATTCGCTTTTTAGAAAAAGGATCTCACATCGTAGTGGGTACACCGGGGCGGATTATTGATTTATTACACCGCAAAAACTTAAACTTTGATGCCCTTCGTTATGTGGTATTAGATGAAGCAGACGAAATGTTAAGTATGGGCTTCATTGACGATGTGAAAGAGATTCTTTCTCAAACCCCTAAATCTCGTCAAACCATCTGTTTCTCGGCAACTATGCCCAAAGAGATTCAATACTTGGTTAAAGAGTTCATGAATGCTCCTGTCAATACTACAGGAGAAAAACCCCAAGACACTCCTTCCCGTATTGATCAATCTGTTTACATGGTGCCTCGTGGTTGGTCAAAAATCAAAACCATTCAACCGATTCTCGAAATCGAAGATCCCCAAAGTGGTATTATCTTTGTCAGAACCAAACGTACTGCATCGGAGTTAACCAGTAAATTACAAGAAGCGGGGCAAAGTGTGGACGAGTATCACGGCGACTTAAGCCAATCTCAACGGGAACGTTTAATTCAACGTTGGCGCGAGGGTAAAATTAAGTTAGTGGTAGCCACCGACATCGCTGCGCGAGGCTTAGATGTGTCCGATTTAACCCACGTTTTCAACTTCGACTTACCTGATAACACCGAGACTTATATTCACCGTATCGGGCGTACAGGAAGGGCAGGAAAAGAGGGTAAAGCCATTGCCTTAGTCGAACCAAGCGATCGCCGCTTTTTACGTCAAATTGAGCGTCGTTTAAACCAAACCATTCGAGTGGAAAATGTGCCGACTCGTTCCATCGTAGAAGCGAAGCGCATGGAAAAACTCACCCAACAAATCAAAGAATCTTTAGCAGGAGAAAGGTTAGCCTCTTTCTTACCTTTAGTTAAAGAACTACATGAAGATTACGATCCAACGGCGATCGCAGCCGCTACCTTACAGATATTGTACGATCGTGACTGTCCTTCATGGTTACAACAGGATTGGGAAGTACCCCCTCCAGCAACATCCAAACCTTATATCAAAGGTGGAAAAGAGCGTGTTAAATATAGCAGTCGTGGCAATGAGAGCTTCGATCGTCAAAATAAATACAAAGGGAAACCCAAAAGAAACTTCGATCGCTCGGTTAAGTTAAACAACAGATAAGGCGGTTTCCAAGAAAGAATTTACCAATCTTCCTTATAATTCCCCCTTTGTGTTTTAGGGGGTTAGGGGGGATCATGCAAGGTATATTTATTATTAGAAATCACCTAAGAGTTAGATGTGAGAAGTGGGGAGTTAGGAGTTAGGAGTTGGGGGGAGTCGGGAGTAAAGAGTAAAGAATGATTCTACATTCTTCATTGTAAATTCTAACTGTTACCCGTTCCCTTTTCCCTACCTTTACCAAAAATCTGTGGGTCTAAAGCCCCGCCCTTTAGGGCGTTAGGGGCG
>CAYPDC010000070.1:0-20594 GCA_964409355.1 uncultured Cyanobacterium sp. | reverse complement strand
GAATAAAGCCCAAGATTAAGGAAAAAGAATTAATTTAAAGCCATTGTGCAAAAAAATTGATTTTTAATCCTTATTTATCAATTTTAATTAATATTGCCTTAAAGTTAACTCCTCTTGTAAAAACTTTTGATAAACTCTCGGTAAATACTTAGTCATATTATTATCCTCAATACCATAACCTAAACTTGTCCATGTCGAGGATAGCATTTTCAACACAGGATCTATTTTTCCTTGCCTTAACAATTCTTTTACATCTTTTTCCCATGCTTGGCTATCTGTTAACCAATTGTAAAGCACAAGATCTTGATATTCAGGCTCAAAACTATAATCCTTCCACACCAAAAATTTAGAAGGTTGAGGGTGATATTTTGCTGCTTTTTCCGCCCATGTCGTGTTTAAAAACTGATACCTTCCCGAAGCTGTGCTACACTTACCTTTATTCGGTCCATTTACTATGGTCATGCAAATATTAGGATGTTCACTTAAATCGTCCACATATTCGCCACTATAAATTACATGATAAGGATTAAGATAATTAGATTCACTAAAACTAATGGTACGCATCAAAGCCCTAATATATGGATCGCCCCCTTGCATTACTAATGGCGGACTACCATAGATAGTAGAAATCAAATGTTGTCCCGCAGTTTTAATCTCTGCTTTTTTTTCCCGAAAAATCACATTCCCAATTCCCGTTAGTATGATTAACAGAATAATCAATTTAAAAAAATTAACAATTTGTGTATCAATAGATTGCCGTTGATTGAAATTTGTCATGCTACCAGAAAAAATAAAACTATATTTATGGTAAGGGTTTTTTTAGTATATATAACCAGATTAAACCAAAAAGACCGAGTGCGATCGCACCGATGCTGACTAATTGGGCAACTCTTAAATAACCAAACATGAGGCTATCAGTGCGAAAACCCTCTATCCAGACTCTACCACAACTATAAGCAATTAAATAAACTAGAAAAATAGTGCCTTTTTTTAGTTTATTAGTATGTTTAATCCCCCAGAAAAAAAGCCTAATTAATAAGATAAAAACTAAAATATTCCAGATAGACTCATATAAAAAAGTCGGATGAAAATAGTCATAGTTTAAATATTCTAAAGGGCGATTACTAGGGGAGATATATAACTTCCATGGGAGATCTGTCGGAGTGCCAAAAGCCTCAGAGTTAAAGAAGTTTCCCCAACGTCCGATGGCCTGTCCTAAAATCAGAGAAGGCGCGATCAAGTCCATTAATTCCCAGAAAGATTGCTTATTAATCTTAGCAAAAATTAACCCTGCAATTACGCCCCCAATTATTGCCCCATGAATAGCAATTCCCCCCTGCCAAATAGCAATAATATCTTGAGGATGTTGAGCATAATTTTCCCATTCAAATAAGACATAATAAATTCTAGCGGCAGGAATCGCACCAATGACTAACCAGATGATCATATCTCCCACTAATTCGGGATCAACTTGACGATATTCCGCCAATTTTTGGGAAAGAATTACGCCAATTAATACGGCGGATGCAATTAAAAAACCATACCATCGCAAGGAAATAAAGCCTATTTCAAACAAAATAGGACCGGGAGATTGAAATTTTAATAAGAATAAATAATCAAACATTAAAGAATTTAGAATTTAGAATGAAGGTGTTAGGTTTCAGGTGTCAGGTATTATTTTATTTCTCCTTACTCGTTACTCATAACCTCCTCCTCCGACTCCTGAGTTTTACCCGTGCCGTTGCGATCGCTCTCCCCTGAAGATTTAGGGGGTTTTTTCTCGCCGATAAGCACATATTTTTCAAAATTTTTCACCACAATATAAAGGTTTGGTACGAATAGTAAACTTAAAATGGTAGAAATTACCACACCTCCGAATACAGCAGTACCCAATGACCAACGACTGACACTACCCGCACCACTGGCAACCAGTAAAGGTAAGAAACCAAATACCGTTGATAAAGCAGTCATCAGAATCGGGCGAAAACGCTCTTTTGCTGCATAAACCGCCGCTTGGGTAATATCCATACCTAAGTCACGGGCTTGGTTGGCAAATTCCACAATCAGAATAGCGTTTTTACTTGCCATACCAATGAGCATTACTAAACCTACTTGTACATAAATATTATTGTCGAGAATGGGATAGATACTTCCTGCACCCTGAAGGAAAGTTGCCCTTAACCAGATCGCACCCAATGCCCCTAAGATAGCTAAGGGTACAGTTAACATGATGATTGTCGGATCAACGTAGCTTTCGTATTGGGCGGCTAAAACTAAGAATACCATCACAAAACCTAAACCGAAAACGATGGGTGCTGCCCCCCCAGCACTTTTTTCTTCGGCGGCGGTATTTGTCCACTCAAAGCCAAATCCGGGTTGTAAGGCTTGTTGGGTTACGAGTTCCATCACCTCGATTACCTGCCCTGAACTATATCCCTGAGCAGGAGATATGTTAACTTTAATGGCAGGATAAACGTTATAGTTAGTGATAATGGGAGGATAAGTAGTGCGTTGGATAGTTAAAAGGTTGTCTAGTCTCACCATATCCCCGTTACCGTTACGCACATAGAGACGCTCAATGTCATCAGGATTTTTTCGAGCATCCACATCTGCTTGGGCAAAGACTCGATACAGTCGCCCGTCTAAAACGTACTGATTAACAAAGCCTCCCCCTAAATAAATTTGTAGGGTGCGTAAAATATCGTCAATTCTCACGTTTTGGGCTTTGGCTTTTTCTCTGTCAATGTCTGCCTCAAAAATGGGGCTATCAAAGGTAAAAGTAGTAAATGCCATCCCGACTTCAGGCTGTTTGTTGGCTTCGGCGATAACTTTTTGGACGTTATCAATTAGCGCCTCCATACCTCTTAATCCTCTATCTTGGACATAGAGTTCTAAACCACTAAAGTTACTTAAACCGTCCACAGGAGGAGCGTTAGCGGCAAAGGCTCTACCATCGGTGATTTTTTGCCTTAAAAGTCCGTTTAAACGTCTCACAACACCGAAAACGGAACTTTTTGCTGTTTTACGTTCATCCCAAGGGTTTAGTTTGACAAAGAAAATGGCGGAGTTACTGGTTAATCCGTCAAAAGAGAATCCTGTTAGTCCCATGGCGTGTTCTACTTCTTCAAAAGTCATCACTTCTTTCATTACCTGTTGGGTGACGGTGGCGGTTTGATTGAGAGATGAGCCGGGGGCGGTGGAAACAACGACAAAAAAGTACCCTTGATCTTCATCGGGGATGAATCCTTGGGGTAGGGTTTGATACATCCATCCCGTTAGAACTAAACCACTGATAAAGACTATCATGATCAGACTTTTGATTTTAGTTAAAAAGCCAATCAATGCACCATAACCATTTTTAAAAGCGTTAAAACCCTTGTTAAACCCATCAAAGAGTAATCCTAATGGTTTTTTGGTTCGATAGGGCGGTTTGAGAATTACCGCCGACATGGTGGGAGAAAAAGAGAGGGCGTTAAAGGTAGAAAAGGCGATGGCAAAGGCAATGGTTAAGGCAAACTGTTTATAAACAATCCCTGTAGTGCCGGGGAAAAAGGAAACGGGAATAAATACCGCTAACAATACCACAGAGGTAGCAATTACCGCTCCTGATAATTCTTCCATGGCATCGAGGGCAGCTTGGAGGGGGCGCATTCCTTGTTCTAGTTTATTTGATACTGCTTCTACTACTACAATCCCGTCATCCACTACTAACCCTGTGGCTAATACACAGGCAAATAGAGTTAACTGGTTGAGGGTAAAGCCTAATCCTTGTAAGGCAATCATCGCCCCAATTAAGGCTACAGGAATGGCGACAGAAGGAATAATGGTGGTGCGCCAATCTTGTAAGAAGATAAATATAATCAATACTACCAGTGCGATCGCCTGTAAGAGGGTAATAAATAAATCTTTCAGTGCCACATCGATAAAGAGGGTATTGTCTAAAACCACAACATCTTTATAGCCGGGGGGGAAGGATTCTCTTAACTCTGCCATTTTCGCCTTGATGGCATTAGCTGTATCCACCGCATTAGTACCAGGTAACTGATAGACGATTAAGGCTGTGGCTGGGGTATCCCCGTCAAGGGTGGCTAGGGTGAGGTAGTTTTCTGCTCCTAATTCCGTTCTACCTATGTCTTTGACTCGAATTAAAGTGCCGTCATCCCCTACTTGGACAACTATATTTCCTGCTTCTTCAGGAGTAACAAAACGCCCTTGTACCTTGAGGGGAATTTCAAACATTTGTATATCTTCATTGGGGCGTGTACCAATACCGCCAGTACCAATGTCGAAGTTTTGCTCTTGTATGGCTGATACCACATCGATCGCAGTTAAATTACGGGCAGCTAGTTTATCAGGATCAAGCCAAAACCGCATAGAATAAGTGGAAGAACCAAGAGCGTTTAAACTCCCTACCCCCGGAATACGTCTTAATTCATTCCAGATATAACGATCCATGTAATTGTAGAGAAAGACGGGATCGTAAAAATAATTACCATTCTCATCTTTTTCCGAATAGAATGTATAAACCAGAGTAGCGGTAGGAGATTTTTTTTCGGTGGTTATACCCTGCTGAATTACAACTGTAGGGAGATCTGATTGGGCTTGGGCGACTCTATTTTGAACCAATACTTGAGCAATGTTAGTATCCATTTCTACAGGAAAACTGATATTAACACTTGCTTGTCCTGTATTACCCGTATTAGAGTTAATCCAACGCACATTTTCTGTACCGTTAATTTCTCTTTCTAAGACTGTGGTGACATTATCCACGGCAGTTTTTGCGTCCGCACCTACATAGTTGGCACTGACACTTATTTGTTTTGGGGCGATTTGCGGTAATTTATCGAGGGGTAGCAATGCCATACAGATTGTCCCGATTAAGATAATGACTACTGAGCAAACCGTTGTTAAAACTGGGCGTTTAATAAACGGAGTAGCGATAGACATGGTTTATAGTTATTCTTTTTTATTTTTTAGGGGAGATCGGCGAAACAACACCTTCAACGATCGCACTTTGATTTAATTAATAATATTTCTTATCCCATCAAGTTTATCTCAAATCTTAGGATAATTCTCTTTAAATATCTTTACAGATTTTTTCTTAATTTCAAATTATTTCTGATTAGTTACTTACAGATTGTTGCCAAATTTTAATCGTACCATCCACACCTCCTGCCGCTAAGATTTTGCCATCGTTGCTTAAGGATAAGCAGAAAATGCGGTTGTCGTCACTGATTTTTAAATGTCCTAACTCGATCGCACCGCTAGGATACCAAATTTTAATTAAACCGTCCGCCCCTGCGCTATACAATAGTTTATCGTTAGGACTCAAGCATAAATCCATCACTTGTCCTTGATGTCCTTTTAGTTCTAAAAAGGGTTCTATTTCTAAGTAAATACTGAAAGTTGTGGTAGGTAAACGCCATAGTCTGATCGTACCATCGGCACAACCTGCGACAATTAAATCCCCTGTACTATTAAGTGCGATCGCATCCACAGAGGACATATTGCCAACTAAAGAAGCTAATTTTTTATCCTCTCCTAATTGCCAAAGGGTAATCACTCCATCCCCTCCGCCAATGGCTATATATTCCCCATCTTCATAAACTGCGATGGCATTTATTGCTCCAGTTTCGTCAAAGCTACTGGCTAAAAGCCTTCCTGTCTCTAAATCCCATTGTTTCAAAGTTTGATCCGCACTACCACTGAGGAGAATATTACTTGTGGAAGCAATAGCTAAACTGCTGATTGCCCCTTCATGGAGACTTAAGGTATCTTCGAGGGAAAAACGTCTTGATTTATTCTTTTCCCCTTTTAATGACCAGATTTTCACGTCTTGATCTAAACTACCCGTAGCAATACCATAATTTTCGTAATGGGTTTTACTCACCGATAACGCCACTATACCTTGTTCCGAGGGTGCGATCGCATCTTCCTCATTACCATTTTTCAAATTCCATAATCGCAAATATTGATCCCATGAGGTGGTTAATAAATATTGGTTATCGTTAGTAATAGCTAAATCCGTGACAGATTGACTATGGGCATTAATCATAAAAATACATTTCCAAGCAATTTGGGGGGGGAGATCTAAATCATAATTAACAGTTTGAGAAAGGACTTTTTTATCAGGTAATTTAATAGATAAGTCAGAAACACTACGAGGACTTGAATTACTTTGATATAACTGCTCTAAAGTTTTTAATCTGGTTTCTAATTTATGTTCTTTAATATACTCAATAATGCTAGTAACAGACTTATTAACATTTTCTAAATCTTCTTGTAAAGAGGCAATAATTTCATTATCTGATTTGTGAGAATTACTGGCTAATTTAAGAGGATTAACAAGGGCTTTTTGCTTTTCAATATACTCATCAACAGTAACTTTTATCTCGGCAACTTCACTAGAAAAACGTTTAATCTGAACATTTAACGCCCCTGCAATTCTTGCTTTTGTCCTATTTTCTGCTCTAATACGATTAATTACTCCTAAAATTAAGCTAAAAATTAGAGTAATAAAAAAGTATAAATAACTATCCAAATAGTAAGAAATAATTAAAGAGAGAATACTCAGAAAAACAGTGACATATTCAATAACTTCTAGCCATAAAATAACCAAAATCATAGTTAAATCCTCTTAAATTCCTAGCATTAAACGGGCAATATTAAAGTAAATTAAAACACCTAAAACATCCACTGCCGTAGTAATAAAAGGGGCGGACATTAAGGCAGGATCTAAGCCTAAACGACGGAATAAAAAGGGTAAAGCTGAACCAGAAACCGAGGCGAGAGTAGAAATCGCTACTAAACTAATACCAACGGAAACGGCAACAATAATATTTTTTTCGGTTTGAGGTAACAAATAAGCCCAAATAGTTGCCAATGTGCCTAAAATTAATCCTAAGAGAAAACCTGCGATCGCCTCTCGAAAAATTACTTTAGCAGGTCCTAAATCGTTAATTTCATCGGTACTCAAACCCCTAATCACAACGGTGGAAGATTGAGTGCCAATATTTCCTCCCGTACCGATTAGAAGGGGAATAAAGGCGGCTAAAACCGTAACTTGGGCTAAAACGTCCTCTTGAGCCCCAATAATGCTACCTGTGACGGTATTGGTCAATAATAACACTAATAACCATGTAACTCGACGACGGGCAACAGTAAATAAATTCGTCTGAAAGTAGTTATCTCCCTCAGAAGAAACCGCCCCTAAAGCGTATATATCTTCCGTGGCTTCCTGTTCTAAAATATCAATGACATCATCAACGGTGACAATGCCCACTAAACGCATTTCCTTATCGACAACGGGTAAAGCCAGTAAATCATAACGCTGAATTAATCGGGCTACTTCTTCCTGATCCATATCTGTCTTGACAAAAATTACATCCTGAGTCATAATCTTTTCGAGGGTTTGATCCGGGGTATGTAAGACTAAATCCCGTAAAGAAACAATGCCCACTAAATGACGAGACTGATCCACAACGTACATATAGTAAACCAGTTCCGATTTAGGAGCAAGAGAACGTATTTTTTCGAGGGTTTGTTCTACGGTTAAACTTTGTTTCAAAGAGATATACTCAGGAGTCATAATGCGCCCTGCGGTATCTTCTTCGTAACCAAGAATAATATTAGTGGCTTGTCTTTCTTCGGGGCTTAACTGTTCTAAAATACGCCCTACTACACTGGCCGGAAGTTCATCAAACAAACGGGCGCGATCGTCAGGGGACATTTTATCGACAATATCAATCACTTCTTGTCGTTTAAACTGTTCAATTAAAGCCTGTTGGACGGTATAATCTAAATGCTCATAAACGTCGATGGCCTCGGTTTTATTGAGGAGACGAAAAGCGATCAGTTGCATTTGAGAAGGTAAAGATTCGATCGCCTCTGCTATATCCACTGCTTGTACAGGTAATAATAAAGCCTTAACACCTTCTAAGTTATTTTGTTCTAAAAGTATTTGTAACTGAGAAGCAACCAATTCTCTCAACTCGTGACGAGAATCATTTTGGACAGTAATAGTATTTTCGGACACGCTTTAACCTCCTCACCAATGAACAATTAATAATGAGCAATTACTACGAACTCAGAACTACGAACTCAGAACGGTTATCGAGGGTAGTCGAGATGCCGAACTCCGAACTCCTTAAAAACCTAGCATTGCACGGGCAATGTTAAAATAAATTAGGATACCCAAAACATCCACCGCAGTGGTGATAAAAGGTCCAGACATCAAAGCAGGATCTAAACCTAGCCGACGGAATAAGAAAGGTAAAGCAGAACCTGCGATCGAGGCAAAGGTACAAATAGCGGTTAAAGTAATACCGACGGTAAAAGCTACGGTGATATTTTGATTATTATTCGGGAGTAAATAAGCCCAGATCATACTAATGATACCTAACACAACCCCTAAAAGCAATCCCGCCATACCTTCCCTGATAATAACTTGAGTTGTACCTAAATCCTTCACTTCCTCGGTACTAATTCCCCGAATCACAACGGTGGAAGATTGAGCGCCAATGTTACCCCCTGTGTCCGCTAGAAGGGGCATAAAGGCAGCGAGAATGGTATATTGAGCAATAATGTCTTCTTGAGCGCCGATAATTCCCCCTGTTACGGTATTGGTTAATAATAGAACTAATAACCATCCCACTCGCCGTTTGGCAATGGTAAAAAGATTGGTTTTAAAGTAGCTTTCGCCTTCGGTTTGAATCGCACTGAGGGCATATATATCTTCTGTTGCTTCTTGTTGTATAATATCAAGAACATCATCAACGGTGACAATCCCCACGATTCGCAATTCTCGATCGACTACTGGTAAAGCAACAAAATCATAACGTTTAATGAGGTTAGCAACTTCTTCTTGATCTGTGTCGGTTTTAACATAGACAATATCTTGAGTCATAACATCACTCATCATCGCCTCTCGATCGTTCATGACTAAATCTCGGAAGGAAGCAACTCCCCGCAATTGTCTTGTTTCGTTGACAACGTAAACATAATAGATTAATTCTGAGGTACTGGCAAGGGAGCGAATTTTAGCAAAAGCATCGTTAATGGTAGCGGTTTCTTTGACAAAGATATACTCAGGAGTCATGATTCTCCCGGCAGTATCTTCTTCATAACCTAACAATAAGTTTGTTGCTTGTCTTTCTTGATCACTTAATTGAGCAATGATTCGACTGACAACGGTGGCAGGAAGTTCATCAAATAAACGGGCGCGATCGTCGGGGGACATTTTATCGACAATGTCGATTACTTCTTGTCTTTTAAAATCCTCAATTAAAATTCCTTGTATTTTTGCGTCTAAATGTTCATAAACCTCAATAGCCTTGTTTTTGTCTAACAGCCTAAAGGCTATGGCTTGATTTGCTTCTGTCAAAGATGCGATCGCCTCTGCTATATCCACCGGTTGCACGGGAATCAATAAGGCTTTTGCACCTCCGAGATTATTCTTATCTAAAAGTAACTGTAACTGAGAACAAACTAAATCCCTTAATTCATGGCGAGAATTGTTTTGGGCTACATTCAGGTTTTCACTCACTGCTTTAACCTTTTGATAATCTAGAACTGTTTTCGCTTTTCTGAATTTTAACTTGACATTGATATTGTGAAAATTTTTTCTTGTTTCTTGAATTTTTGAAAATGTCAGGTTTAAGTGTGATATGATAAAAATAATGTTAATTTGAGTTTCGGTTCGGTTAAAGTGTTTGATTCCAGTTTTGCAGGATTATCCCTCGTATATGGAATGCTTCGTGTCGGTCGTCTCAATTATCTTAACCAAAAGTAAAAAAGTTGAGGAACAATTTATGTCCATATATGTTGGGAATTTATCCTACGATATTTCAGAAAATGATTTACAGTCTGTATTCACTGATTATGGTGAAGTAACTCGTGTCTATCTCCCCGTTGATCGCGAAACCAAAAGAAAACGTGGTTTCGGTTTTGTGGAAATGTCTAATGATGATCAAGAAACAAAAGCGATCGAAACTTTAGATGGTGCGCAGTGGATGGGGCGCCAAATTAAGGTTAATAAGGCTAAACCCCGTGACTAAAAATATCATCTAAAAAAGAATAATTATGTTTGACTACTAAAATTTGGTGGTCTTTTTTTTGTTCCTCCCCTAGCACAATGATCTATGATACAGAATATATAGTTCCAAATATCAGGAGTATTAAGCAATCATGGATGTTAAAATGTTAATGGTCATCTTAACGGGTTTATTCATCGTATCGGCGTTATTTTTCGGTACTAGAAACGGTTATTATGACACCGATTACTATGATGGTAATGGTTCAGCTCACTAAAAATATTATTGTATGATCAAGCGGCAAGAACAATTTTTTAATGCCTCTGAAATCTCCTTTTCTTGTTATCCCTTCGGTGTTGGTAATTTCACTGAGGGGGTTGCCATTTTACTTAATATCGCTAATTATCGCATTTTACTTGATTGTGGTCTTGATGATGTTAGTTCATTAATTACTGAAGATCAACCCCCCTTCCATTGGGTTTTTTGTACCCATGCCCATCAGGATCACGCTCGTGGTTTACTTGCTCTACATAAACGGTATCCTAATTTACCTATCTATACTAGCAATGTCACAGGGAAGTTATTACCTCTTAATTGGTTAGGAGAAAAAGATCTTGATTCCCTTCATTTTACCAAAATACTAGAGAAGCGATCGCCCTTTCAGCTACAGTCAGATTTAACAGTGGAATTATATCCTGCAGGGCATTTACCCGGAGCAACTTCTTTTCTATTTCAATATCACTATCAAGATAGAGTTTATAAAATTTTCTACACAGGGGATTTTTGCCTTTCTAATCTGCAATTAGTGGAAGGTATGTCTCTGGATAGTTTACGGGGTTTAAATCCTGATATACTCATTATCGAAGGTACTTACGGCACGGCAAGACACCCTCATCGCCGTCACCAAGAAAAACACTTAATGACAAGAATCAAAAGCGCGATCGCCTCTGGGGTAAATGTGATTATGCCTGTGCCTACCTTTGGTTTAGGGCAAGAATTATTAAAATTGATGCGATCGCACCATGAATTTACAGGGAAAAACCTCGATATATTGGTAGATGGAGACTTAGCTAGTGCCTGTGATTTATATTTAGAACTAATGGACTATTTTCCCGAAAATGTCCAGAATTTTGCCAAACATCAACCCCTATTCTGGGATGACAAAATCAAACCTCGCATGAGACGAGTAACAGAAGATATACCACGCAATAAATTAATTAGTGAGCCAAGTATAGTTTTAACCGATAAAATCAGCCATTTAAGAGAATATTGCCATGATAATGAGCAAAAATGGTTAATTTTAATTCCTGAACAATCAAAAATTCAACAAAGCCCCGAAATAGAAGCTATTAGTCAAAAATACGATCCAGAAAAAATCATTATAGAAGATTATCTGCTCACCGAACACAGTGACGGCAGAAACACCATCCAACTAATTCACAATTTGCGCCCTCAACATATCGTTTTCATTCATGGCTTACCCAACTATTTAGCAGACTTAACCAGTTTAGAAGAATTGCAAAACCGCTATCAACTCCATTCTCCGGGGGTGGGAGTAAAACTAGATTTGCCTATCGGGGAAAAATTTGTGCAACCAAAAATCACCGCTCAAAATACTTACGAAGGGGAATTAAACGAAACAGGGGCGTATGTTACTATTACCTTACCAGAACAAATAAACAAAGATCCTCGATGGCAGAATTTTGCTGATACAGGCTTAATTGAAGCCCGTTGGCAGGGGGAAGAATTAATCTTAAGGGGATTATCTCAACGGGAATTATTACAACAAAATAGCTTACTCAAAAGACAACTTAACCCCGAATCCTGTGGAAATTGTCGCTTCTTTGACAATCAACATTGTTACAATAAAGATTCTCCTTTAGGGGGTTTTACCGTGCCTAATGACGGTTATTGTCCTTTATTTGAACCTCTTTAAGCTATGTGGGTGAGATTAGGGCTAATTAATTTTTCAGCATCGCTCTAATTAACGAATATTGAGATACTTATGGGTTTGTAAACTCATACGCCATTGAGGATGAGAGAGAATATAATCAAAAATGAGCTTTTGACTGGCAGGATTTTCCCATTGGGGTTGTAAATATTTAAGAATATTTTTATCTAACTTTTCTGCTTCTGAGATCGCCCATTCTAAATCCTTTTCATTATCAATAATTACCTTTAATTCATTGACATAATCATAGACACTTTCATGGGGTGTTTTATAAGGTTTAGGAGAAAAAGTTACCCAGTCAAAATACCCTGTAAAAACATTACTTCCAGAGGTTTCTAAATGGGTTTGATAACCAACATATTTTAAAACTTTAGTGAGAGGAAAAAGATCATGTAATAAAGGTTCTCCTCCTGTGATAATAATATATTTAGTATCAATTTTATTGACTTCATTTAACAAATATTCTACAGTGAATAAAGGATACTTTTTCATTGACCAAGTTTCTTTTTGATCACACCAAGGGCAATAGACATCACATCCAGCCAAACGAATAAAAAAGGCATTTACTCCAGCCCAAAAACCCTCTCCCTGCAAAGAATGGAAAGTTTCCACAATGGGATATTCTACTTGTAAATAATCTTTTATATTTTCTTGTTTTTTATCCGATAATAACATTAATTTTACTCCTGATCTTTTAGACATACTATTAATTAGTAATCCCAAAATAATTAATAACTAAATCACCATCACTATTGTTAATAATCTCATGGGTTTCCGTTGGCTCAACCATGATGCAAACACCTTTTTCTAGGATATATTCTTGATTATTAATCTTAATAATTCCTCTCCCCTCCTCCACATAAAAAACTTCCCACATATCATCATGACTGTGAATATATGCCACTTGTTGAGGCGCAAAAATAGCCTGAGAAAAGTTAGTAATATGAGGTAACTTTCCCTTGCTTAACATCGTCTTTTTTTTGATTGCCTGATTATGGGAAACAGACTGATTCGGTAATTTTTTTAGAGAAATATATTCCATATTAACGGAGGATTTTATAGGAATTTATCTTTTTTTATTAACCCACTATTATAAACCTATTATAAACCATCTAACAGTGGGTTGGGTTAACGAAGTGTAACCCCACAACATAAAACAAAAGAATAAGATTATAGTTGGGGTGTTAGTTTTCTTAACTCATTACTCGTTACCCGTTACTCAAAAACCCAACCCACAGATTTGTATAGCAATATCTTCATTGACAGGCATTACCGACAAACGATTACCTTTTTTAACTAATACTAATTCATCCCCAGAAAATTTCTCTTTTAAGGTTGCTAAGGAAATAGGTTGCGGAAATTTCTCTTTAAATTGCACTTTGACGGTAAACCATCTAGGATGCTCTACAGTGGCTTTGTAGTCAAAATATGAACTTTTTGGGTCAAATTGCGTCGGATCAGGTAAATTTGCTTCTTGAACAGTCATTAAGCCCACAATTGAGGGTGGTGTGCAGTTAGAATGATAGAAAAAAGCTAGATCCCCTATTTGTATTTGTCGTAGATAATTCCTCGCCTGATAATTACGCACTCCATCCCAAATAGTCGTTTTTTCCCTCTCTAAGTCGTCGATACTATATACTTGAGGTTCAGATTTCATTAACCAATAAGCCACAATTTTCCTTTTCCTATATTTTTAAAGATATGCAAAATCATTTTATTAGTCCCAAAATTATCAAATTTTTAGCTGGAGGAGTGGTAGCGGCGACGATTAATTTTATCCTCATTATCTTATTGATTAATCATTGGGGTTTTAATACCCCTCAACTACGCAACCTCGCTAATTTTATTGCCATTGAAGCAGGGTTAATTATCGGTTTTTTTATTTACCGCTATTGGGTTTGGCAAGTTACAAAATACCCCCGTCAGAGAAGATTTCATTTGCTAACTCAGTTCCTATCCTATCATTTAGCAGGAGGATCTGCTTTATTAATTCGGACTTTGATTGTCTTTCCCCTTCTTAATGCTTTGAATGTTAATTTTTTAATTAATACTTTTATTGGTATGATTGTGGGTACATTCGTTAATTATTTAATTAGCGATAATTTTGTTTTTAAAACATAATATAGTTATTTAGTCTTAAGTTTATCATGTATTTTCATACTAAAACTTTTTGTCAATTAATTCAAAATAGTTTTTTCTCTTTCCAAGCAAATTTAGTTCATAGTTTTTATGTGTGTTTATTTATTAGCTTATTTTTCCCCGTAAGAATGTTAGTTTATTTCGGACAATTATTAGATTATATTTTCTTTCCTAAGTTTCGATCGCAGCCTCTTTATCAACCAATTCTTATCACAGGAAATCCTCGCAGTGGCACAACATTTCTTCATCGTTTATTAGCCAATGATAGTCAATTTAGTAGCACTAAACTTTATCAAACAATTTTTCCTAGTGTGGCATTTTACTATTTATTTAACAGTTGTGAACAAATATTTAATCCGTTAATGGAATGGTTAGATAAAAATAGTTTTCAAGGATGGGATGGTATTCATAAAACTAAATTAAATGGATTTGAAGAAGACGAAACTTTTTTTGTTTGGGCACTTTTAACTCCCGTTATTTCTCTCCTATTTCCTTTCGCTCATCAAATGAAAAGTGCGGCATGGGTAGATAAACTTCCGCAAAAAACCCGTTTAAAATTGATGAATTATTATCAAGGTTGCCTTAAAAGACATCTTTATGCTACTGGCAAAAAAAAGACTTTGTTAATAAAAAATACCACTTGCACGGGTAGATTATCCACAATGTTGGAAAGTTGGCAAGACTATAAAATAATTCATTTAATTCGTCATCCCTACGAGTGTTTACCCTCTTTAATGAGTATGTATGAGGCATCTTGGGATATATTCGCCCCTCAAACCAGAATAAATAAAGAAGCCTATAAAAATCTTGCTGATTTATATGCACAATATTATCGTCATAGGGTAAAAATTTGTCAAGAAATAAAGGAAAATAATCCCCACAATTTAATTGAAATAAGGTATGAAGAATTAGTTGAAAATCCTTACATGATTGTGAAAAGAATTTATGATAAATTTAATCTAAAAATCGATGATTCTTTTTTCCATAGTCTCAAAAAACAAATAGAAGTTAGCCAAAGTGATAAAAGTCGTCACCATTATTCTTTAGAAAAATTTGGACTCACTAAAAAACAAATATATGAAATGATGCCTGATATTTTTGAATTCTATGGTTTTGAATCCTAAGCTACATTAATCAATCGGATTATTGTAACTCTATCTGAACTTATAGTCAAAATGCGATCGCATCTTTTAATTGACGAAGCCAATCTGAAAAGTTATATATATCTTCCTTAAAATTATGCCAGACAGAAAAATAATTATTCACTAAAATTTCTAACCTATCAATATCTAATTCAAAACCATAAATATTTCTGACAATATGTTGAAAACCTAAGTAATCTCTAGTTGATTCATCCTCAATAACTCATTATCAATATCCGTAATTATTTCTGTTATTTGATTAACACTAATTTTTCTCATAGATACACTCTCCTTTTTTTAATACTTTTTCTAAAAAATAAGGCTCTAAATCTTCCAATGGTTTTAAATCAATTAGATACTTGATTCCTAAGTCATTAACCACCGCAAAACCATGGAAAAACTCACTCTTTTTTATCCCTTTTACCGCTAAGTCAATATCAGATTCTTCATCAAATTTATCTGTTAATAACGAACCAAATAGGATAATTTTATCTACATTAAATTCTTCGATTAAAACTTGCTTTACTTTGCTTAAAACTGCCCTTGCTTTTTGCTTTTCTTCCAGATGCTTCTGTTTTTGTTCAATAATTTTATTCTGCCAATACTTAATATAAATATCTTCGCTAGTCATGGATAAATTAAGTTATTTTATAAGTAATAAATGTTAGACTAAGATATAATAATTAGTTAGACTTCTACTCTAATTTAACATTTTTCCCTATATTGGGCTTATCGCCTAAATTCTGGAGATGTCCATTATTCATTATTTATTCTTAATTCAGCGAAAAATGTCTTTTGTTGGTTTACATATCCATACTGATTATAGTTTACTCGATGGCGCTTCTCAAATTCCTGCTCTGGTAGAACGTGCGACAGAACTCAATATGTCTGCGATCGCAATTACGGATCATGGTGTAATGTATGGAGCAATACAACTGATTAAGAATTGTCTCAATACAGGGATAAAGCCAATTATCGGTAACGAGATGTATGTGATTAACGATGATATAACCATTCTTCACAAAAAAATCAGAAAATACCATCAAATTGTCTTAGCAAAAGATAAAAAGGGTTATCAAAATTTAGTCAAATTAACCACTATTTCTCATTTGGAAGGAATGCAAGGAAAAGGTATTTTTTCTCGCCCTTGTGTGAATAAAGAATTGTTAGAAAAATATAAAGAAGGATTAATAGTAACAAGTGCCTGTTTAGGGGGGGAAATTCCCCAAGCAATTTTACAAGGTGATGATAAAAGGGCGAGGGAAGTTGCCAAGTGGTATAAGAAGGTTTTTAGTGATGATTTTTATTTAGAAATTCAGGATCATGGCTCACAAGAAGATAGAATTGTCAACATTGAAATTGTCAAAATAAGTAAAGAATTAGACATAAAAATAGTTGCAACTAATGATTCTCACTTTATTTCCTGTTATGATGTAGAGGCTCATGACGCTCTTTTATGTATTCAAACTAATAAGAATATTGATGAGTTAAAAAGACTTAGATATTCAGGGACAGAATACCTTAAATCTCCCGAAGAAATGAGGCTATTATTTAGGGATCATCTTGATAGTGAAACCATAGAAAAAGCTATTGTTAATACTTTAGAAATAGCCGATAAAGTTAAACCTTATAATGTATTAGGTGAACCTCGTATTCCCAATTATACAGTACCCTCCGGGCATACTCCTGAAAGCTACTTAGAAGAAGTGACATGGGATGGCTTATTAAAAAGACTTAAATGTATTAAACGCAGTGAGATAAATCCCGAATATCGTCAGCGTTTAGAGTATGAATTAAAAATGATGGAAAAAATGGGTTTTTCCACTTATTTCTTAGTAGTTTGGGATTATATAAAATACGCTAGAGATAATAATATTCCTGTAGGACCGGGTAGAGGTTCGGCGGCGGGATCTTTGGTAGCTTATGCTTTAGGAATTACTAATATAGATCCTGTTCATCATGGCTTGTTATTTGAAAGATTTTTAAATCCTGAGCGGAAATCTATGCCTGATATTGATACGGATTTCTGCATAGAAAAAAGAGATCAAATGATTAAATATGTCACAGAAAAATATGGAGAAGATAAGGTTGCTCAAATTATTACGTTTAATCGTTTAACGTCTAAATCAGTATTAAAAGATGTGGCTAGAGTGATTGGTATTCCTTATGCTGAGTCCGATTATATGGCAAAATTGATTCCTGTTTCGAGGGGAAAACCTGCTAAATTAAAAGTGATGATTTCTGATGAAACTCCCTCTCCAGAATTTAAAGAAAAATATGATCTAGATCCAAAAGTTAGGCGATGGATTGACATGGCAATTAGAATTGAAGGCACTAATAAAACATTTGGCGTTCATGCAGCAGGAGTGGTTATTTCTAGTCAACCATTAGATGAAATTGTACCTTTACAAAAAAATAATGAAGGCGCAGTTATTACTCAGTATTTTATGGAAGATTTAGAGTCTTTAGGCTTATTAAAAATGGACTTTTTAGGCTTAAAGAATTTAACTACAATTCAAAAAACGGCAGAGTTAATTCGCTATAATCAAAACTTAGAAATAGATGTAGATGAATTGCCTTTAGGAGAGAGAAAAGCCTTAGAAATTTTGGCAAAAGGCACAAGTAAAAAATTACCCCCTGATGTGGCTAAAACTCATAAATTGCTTGAGTCAGGGGATTTGGAGGGAATTTTTCAGCTTGAGTCTGACGGGATGAAACAAATTGTAAAGGATTTAAAACCGTCGGGAATTGAGGATATTTCTTCTATTTTAGCCTTATATCGTCCTGGTCCATTAGATGCAGGGTTAATTCCTATTTTTATTAATCGCAAACACGGTAGAGAAAAAATTGAGTTTCAGCATCCGATGTTGAAGCCTATTTTAACAGAAACTTACGGAGTTTTGTGTTACCAAGAGCAAATAATGAAAATGGCACAGGATTTGGCAGGATATTCATTGGGAGAAGCCGACTTGTTGCGTCGTGCGATGGGTAAGAAAAAGGCTTCCGAAATGCAAAAACATCGAGAAATTTTTATTGATGGTGCGATAAAAAATGGAGTTAGTCAGGCGATCGCAGAAAATTTGTTTGAGCAAATGGTAAAATTTGCTGAGTATTGTTTGAGTTATGATACGGAAATTTTAACGGTAGAATATGGAGCAATTCCTATTGGTAAAATAGTGCAAGAAAAGATTAATTGTCAAGTTTATAGTGTCGATAAAAATGGCTTTATTTATACTCAAAATATTGCTCAATGGCACGATCGAGGATCACAAGAATTATTTGAATATGAATTAGAAGATGGTAGAATAATTAGGGCAACAAAAGATCATAAAATGATGACGGAAGATGGGCAAATGTTAGCTATTGATGAGATTTTTGAGAGACAATTAGATTTATATACTTGTCATATTTAAAAATATTATGTCAAAGTTAAGAAATAGAGAAATGATTAGAAATACTGTTACAATAAAATCGATCAAATTGAAGGTTAAATTAACATTATGTCTGGTGGAATCAATGACGAAATGAAAAATAAAGTATTAGGATTATTTCTAATGAAGTTTAAGTTATCTCCTGTTAATTCTCTAGGGGTTTTAGAACAATGGTTTCATGATTATCCGAATCAAACTTGGGAATCTCTTTATCATTCTTTAAAAAATGGTTTAATTCGTTATGAAAATGGACAAATTATCAGTTTATACAATGAAAAAATTATTAATTTAGTTAATGATATAAGGGGAATTAATGGGATAGAAATTAAAGATCGTAATTATAAATTGAGGATTTATTCTCAGTGTTTTATAGGAAATAATGCAGTAGAATGGATGTGTAATAAATACAACATTTCTATTCCTGAAGCTCTTAAATTAGGACAGAAATTGATTGAGGAAAAAATCATTCATCATGTTACGGATGATCATGATTTTAAAAATGCTTATCTATTTTATCGTTTTTATATAGATGAATAAAGTTAATTAATCTGACTAAAATATATTAGCAATACTTTAATCTTATAGAAATAATTTCAATGTTTAAATTCTCTCATTTTTATGATTATCAAAAGTTTCTTTTTCATGTTAAATTACCTTCAAAAAGGTTTTTCATAAGTCTATTAACGGCTACTTTTCTCATTATTATTACTGGCAGTTTTTACCCACCAAATCCTCTTTTTGCTCAAGAAACGACGGAAGTTTCTCTTAATCCTCAACAATGGTTACTTGATGCCTTGCAATGGATTGACTCTCTCGGTGCAGTAGGTGCGATCGCCTTTATCCTTATTTATATCATAGCAACAGTTGCTTTTCTCCCCGGCTCAATTTTAACCCTTGGTGCTGGAGTCGTATTTGGAGTTGTATGGGGAGCAGTGTATGTGTTTTTTGGTGCGACTATGGGAGCTACTTTAGCTTTTTTAGTGGGGAGATATGTTGCGAGGGGATGGGTAGCAAAAAAAATTGAAGGAAACAATAAATTTAAGGCTATAGATAAAGCAGTGGGGAGAGAAGGACTAAAAATAGTGCTTTTAACCCGTCTTTCGCCTATTTTTCCCTTTAATTTGCTCAATTATGCTTATGGCGTAACAGGAGTCACCCTCAAAGACTATGTCATCGCTTCTGTGGGCATGATCCCCGGTACAATCATGTATGTCTATATTGGCTCATTGGCGGGTAATTTGGCAACTATCGGCACTCAAACCACTTCTGCCAATCCTGTGGCACAATGGAGTCTGAGAATTATCGGTTTTGTGGCTACCGTTGCCGTTACCGTTTATATTACCAAAATTGCTAAAAAAGCCCTTGATGATTCCGTTTTAGATAATGTTTGAGAAAAAAAATATATATCTCAAATAAAAGTAAATATTAAGCTAGAATGAAAATGTAAAAATATAAAAATTGAAAAAAAACTATGATAATTAATAATCATTCAATAAAAATTGGAAACAAAATAATTAAGGGAAAAAAGCAAGAAAATCCTTAAGAGATTTTGCAGTAATTTTTAGTTCAGATCTAGATTTTCCTCTTGTATTAAATGATATTGAAAAAAGGAGAAAACAATTAGATTTAGAAATGGTGGAATATTATCGTCAATTGGAATTAAAATCTAAGGAAGATTATTAATGACATTGTATATTCTTGATACAGATAATCTTTCTTTTATAGTAATTTAATTAAACAAAAAATTCGTATTGGTACTCAAGATTTAAAAATTGCTAGTATAGTATTATCTGTCAATGGAATTTTAGTAACCCGTAATTTTAAAGATTTTCAGTAAGTCCCTAATTTAGGCGGTTTCCAAGAAAGAATTTACCAATCTTCCTTATAATTCCCCCTTTGT
>CAYPDC010000069.1:0-21580 GCA_964409355.1 uncultured Cyanobacterium sp. | reverse complement strand
AATGTATTGACTAGGTATATCTTTATTGGCTTTATCCGTATTATCAGTTATGCCAGATTTGAGTTCTCTAATTTTGATTACAGGTAAAAACTCTTTTTCGTTTTCGGGCGGATATTTTTGTAAAGCTAATCCATTTAAAAAGTCAGCAATAAAGTCTAAACTTTCTACTCGCCAGTCTTTCGGAATCTCGTCTAGTTCGGTCGATCGCATCTCTCCCCCAGAGGATTTATAGGGTTTACCATCATCATTATGAGAAAAGCTATAATATTTCCCTCATAAAGATTATTTCCATTAATAAAATAATATTCTCCATCAATACTGTATTCTGGAGTTCCATGTAGTCCATCTCCTAAAATTGAAACAATATCCTATAACTTGACTTCTTTCCACTCACTCATATTTCAAACCTCACCTTTTAAGAACTGATCACACATTTGAGTTACTGCCTTCTTTAGATCAGGGAGATAATCCTCAATAATTAACCAAACAGTATCTAAATCAACCCCCAAATACTCCCATTATCTCCAGACATTCTCCCACATGAATTAAATATAACCTGCTATCCTTCATAAACTCATCGCATCAGCCAAAACCCGCTCTCGAATATACGAATGTAACCCCTTTTTCATCACCACATCCACTTTATGCCCCAATAACTCCTCTAAATCAACTATTAATCCCGCAGGAAACCAAGAAGATATACGCTTTAAGTCATAGTCGATCAACAAATCAATATCACTATCTGGGGTATCCTCTCCCCTCACAACAGAACCAAAAACTCGCACATTAAAAGCTCCATGTTTATTAGCTAAGGATTCTAAATCAACCCGACGGCGAAAATCTTGTAAAGCTAACCAAAAACCTTGTTTTTCCGTGTCTAAATCCACTTTTAAATCATCCACCGTTTCCACTTTAGCAGTGCTAGGATCGATCAAGTGGCACGGCTCGATCGCTTCTTTTAACTGACTATCATTAGCTAAATTTTCAGTCTCCGTTAATTGAGAGCGCTGAATTTGTAGTAAAGACTTTTTCAGCATCGGCTTTTTCTAGTAGATCGATCGCCCTTGCCACCGCTTCTCCAATAACAGCTAACCCATACAAAACAATCCGTATCGCTTGTGGATCTTCAGAGAAGGTTTCTAAAGTTAATCCCTGTACCGTAGTTTCAATAACTGTAATCTCGGTTAACATATCTTGAATGCGTGACTGAAAATCCCTAGATGGCACGAATTACCTCCTTGAGTATCGTTTCTCGCAGGTAAGGGCGTAAAGAATCAGGAGTACCAATATCTACTGCACAACCCAATAAATCCTCCAAATAACCCTTTAACGCAATGGCAAAAGAAGTCCCTAATCTCAGCAGAGCGGATTAGTGGATGAATGCTTCGACTACGCTCAGCACAAGTTTTGCCCAACAAAAAAAAAATATCTTATCACAGTTCAGAAAATTGTGATAGGATAAGAACAACCGCACACGGGCGGAATGGCGATAACCAAGCCATATACATAAACATAACTCTATGATACCGTGTGAATGACCTACGGAACGTGGGGCAAAGCCTATCGCCTTGATGTAAGACTCGCTATTGTTTTGCAATAGAAAGCAATTGATTGGGTAGGAAGCTCCCGACTCAGCGATAGCGGTCGGTAGTAGTTCACCCCCAATAAAGTAAATAATCCCACAGGACGATGAAAACTGACCAAAAAATCCACATCACTATTTTCTGTTTCTTCACCCCTAGCCACCGAACCAAATAAAAATAATTCCCTAACTGCAAAATCATTAATATACTTAAAATATTTTATCAGGATTTGACATTATTTCAGGGGGCGATCGCATCTTGTCTCAGGGGATAAGGGTTTTAAGTCATAACTGGCTTTGCAATGAATTGGCAAAGCTAACAGTTTTCGTTCAATGAATTGAACTGATAAAACCTAATTTTGCCCCGACGAGTGAAACAGCACTGCTTTGCGATGGGGAAAACGGGGTTGAGGATTGTAAAATAAAGCTCTAACCACTGCTTTTCTTAAATCTGATGTTTCAGTGGGTTTATCTATCCATAAAGTCTCATAATAAAAAAACGATACCCCTAGCCTGTACCTTCTTGCTTGTCTGACTTTATCTTCAATTAAGGTGATAGGAGTGGGATTATTTCTTAAACCCGTTAGAATAGCGATACCTGTAGGGATTTTTTGACGGGCACTTTGCACTTCGGGAAAATTTAATTCTCTGGTAAAAGTCTTTAAGTCAGGGCGATATACTTGAATAATTAATTCGTCAACAATGCCTAACTCAATCCATCTTTTCCAATCCTGTAAAAACATATTGTAAGCTGTGTGATAAGGATTAGGGGCAACGGAGAAAATAAGATTAGGATTTATTTGTTTGAGACGATTATGTAATTTCACCATAAAATTGGTAATTTTGTCAGCACGCCATTTTACCGTTTTTTTCATTCTTACAGTATTCTCATAATTTAAGGAGTAGGATTGTTTTTTTGTTATTCTTGTTTCCTGAAAAATTGGACTTTCCCCATCATATCAAAATGTTGAATTTTACGAATTCAACTCAACCTAATCTTGATGATACCGAAAAAATGCGTTCGGAAACCCGTACAAAACAACCCATTGCGATGGTTATTGGATTTCGGTTAAATTAGCACTCGTAAGGTGAGAGCGCTAAAAATTAAGCTCAAGTCCTAAAAACAATTAATTTTTGAGAAATTGGAGTAAACAATATATGGCAGCTATTTCCATCAATGTATCTACTGTTAAGCCTTTGGGCGATCGCGTCTTTGTGAAAGTAAGTGAAGCAGAAGAAAAAACTGCTGGTGGTATTTATTTACCCGACAATGCGAAAGAGAAACCCCAAATAGGTGAAGTTGTCACCGTTGGAGAAGGGAAAGTAAATGATAAAGGTGAGCGTACTCCTGTAGAGGTTAAAGTGGGCGATCGAGTCCTTTACTCTAAGTACGCAGGTACTGATATTAAACTAGGTGGCGATGACTATGTTTTACTCTCCGAAAAAGATATTCTCGCTGTAGTTTCCTAATTCCCTAAATTTCATCGTAGGTTGGGTTGAGGTACGAAACCCAAATAATTTTGAATCGTACCAAAAATTATTACAAATTATACAGAAAATAAAAGAGAATCGTAATTATGGCAAAATCTATCATTTACAACGAAGAAGCCCGTCGTGCGCTCGAAAAAGGCATTGACTTATTAGCAGAAGCAGTAGCTGTAACCCTTGGTCCTAAAGGACGTAACGTAGTTTTAGAGAAAAAATTTGGTGCACCTCAAATCGTTAATGACGGTGTAACCATCGCTAAAGAAATCGAATTAGAGGATCACATCGAAAACACTGGAGTAGCCTTAATTCGTCAAGCAGCATCTAAAACCAACGATGTAGCCGGTGACGGTACAACCACTGCAACTGTATTAGCTCATGCGATCGTGAAAGAAGGTTTACGCAACGTAGCAGCAGGTGCTAACCCCATCGCTTTAAAACGTGGTATTGACAAAGCTACCGAGCATTTAGTGGCTCAAATTGCCGAACACGCTCGTAAAGTAGAAGATAGCAAGGCGATCGCGCAAGTCGGTTCTATTTCCGCAGGAAACGATCCCGAAGTAGGTGAAATGATTGCCAAAGCAATGGATAAAGTAGGGCAAGAAGGAGTTATCTCCCTCGAAGAAGGTAAATCCATGGAAACCGAACTGGAAATCACTGAAGGGATGCGTTTTGATAAAGGTTACATCTCTCCTTACTTCGTAACCGACACCGAACGCATGGAGTGTGTATTAGATGATCCTTACATCTTAGTCACCGACAAAAAAATCACCTTAGTTCAAGACTTAGTACCCGTTTTAGAACAAGTTGCTCGTCAAGGCAAACCTTTAATCATTATTGCTGAAGACATCGAAAAAGAAGCGCTTGCAACTTTAGTTGTTAATCGTCTTCGTGGTGTCTTAAACGTAGCGGCGGTAAAAGCTCCAGGATTTGGCGATCGCCGTAAGCAAATGTTAGAAGATATTGCCATCTTAACTGGGGGACAATTAATCAGCGAAGATGCGGGATTAAAAATCGATACTACCACCCTTGATCAATTAGGTAAAGCTCGTCGTATCAGCATCACCAAAGACAACACCACCATTGTTGCTGAAGGAAACGAGAAAGAAGTAAAAGCTCGTTGTGAGCAAATCCGTCGTCAAATCGAAGAATCTGATTCTTCCTACGACAAAGAAAAATTACAAGAGCGTCTCGCTAAATTAAGCGGTGGTGTAGCAGTAATCAAAGTTGGTGCGGCTACCGAAACTGAAATGAAAGATCGCAAATTACGTTTAGAAGATGCTATCAACGCAACTAAAGCGGCGGTAGAAGAAGGTATCGTACCCGGTGGTGGTACAACCTTCGCACATCTAGCACCTAGCCTCGAAGAATGGGCAAACGCTAATTTAACCGCAGAGCAGTTAACTGGTGCTTTAATCGTAGCGCGTGCTTTAACCGCTCCTTTAAAAAGAATTGCGGAAAACGCAGGTCAAAATGGTGCTGTTGTAGCTGAAAGAGTTAAAGAAAAAGACTTTAACACTGGTTACGATGCCGCTAATAACGAATATGTAAATATGTTTGACGCTGGTATTGTTGACCCCGCTAAAGTAACTCGCTCTGCTATTCAAAACGCAGCTTCGATCGCCGGTATGGTATTAACCACCGAGTGTATTGTAGTTGATAAACCTGAAAAAGACAAACCTGCTGTTCCTGCTGGTGGCGGTGACTTTGACTACTAGAATCTAAGTTAGATAAATAATCGTAGGGTGGGCATTGCCCACCTTTTTAGTAAGAAATAGTAATAATGTACGATGACGTACAGACAACTTGAACGAGCAAAGGTAGGGTCTAGGTTAAGTTAGAATATGTCTTGGCGAGAATATAAGGAAAATATTATGAATTTAGAAAGTTTATCGGCTCTAAAGCCCTATATCATAAGACAGGAAAAATTCAGACAAAATCTGATTCAGAAACATTTTCAGAAATTACATAAGCTTGTTTTAAGCATCCTTGTGAAACTTTTTCTGCTGATTAGTTTCAGTATGTTGTCGATCACTTGGAGTCCTGCGATCGCCTTAACTGCTCCCATCATTCCCCACCCAGATGATTTAGTGCGTGCCGTTCAGGAAATTGAGGCTTTAGATGCCATGCGAACTGGTCTAGCTTCAACCTTAGAGGGAAGTACTGAAGTACCAACAAAGCAGACCATGAAGGAGGTTTGTCGTCCTGTGGGCATGAAAGCCATGGAACTCAGCAAAGAAAATGGTTGGCAGGTGAAACAAATTGCGAATAAGTATCGGAATCCCAACCATGCCCCCAATAATCTACATGACAAGATGGCTTTGGCAAAATTTGAACAAAACTCCGAGCTAGTCGGTTTTTGGAACAGAGAAACAATTAATCAGGAGGCAGGAACACGCTATTACCGCCGTATAGATGTAGAAGCTAGTTGTTTAGTCTGTCACGGTTTGAAAGATCGCCGTCCTCAGTTTGTTCAAGATGGTTATCCTCAAGATTTGGCCTATAACTTCAATGTTGGCGATCTACGGGGAATGTATGCTGTCTTTATTCCAGACGATTTGAAAAAGATAATTCAAGATTCAGTTAATCCCTAAAATTGATTGGTGCTAGGGAATTGAGAAAAACTCTTTTAGGAAAAATTTATGAAGTTTAAAAAGTCGATCCAAATTCTACTACTCGGATTCGTTTTGTCGTTTTGTTTCTTTTTTAATCTTGAACCAAACTTGATGGCATCGGAAATTTCCGCCTCATCAAGTTCAATAGTTGAAACTGAGCTTCTGTCAAGTGTGCAAGGGTATCCAAAATTGGAAGTAGCCGTGGATCGGTATCTTATGTCGATGCCATCAGGATATTACACGATCGCCAATGTTGAAGAATTAAAAAATTTGATGGCAAATAGTCAACCTTTATTGGTTGATGTCCGAGAGCCTTCTGAGTACCGCTCTGGTCATATCCCTAGTGCTATTAATATTCCTCTGCGTACATTATCTCGAAATTTACATAAAATCCCCAGCGATCGCCCTGTGGTGCTGTACTGTTCGACAGGCTATCGTTCTTCTATGGGAGTGATGACGTTGCATCTGCTCAATTATGACAATGTGAAAGGCTTTCCTCCTAGCTTATTAGGTTGGAAAGAGGCGGGGGAAGATATTGCCTTGAGATAATACCTTAAAAACCATAATTTTTACTCTGAAATTGCAAAATATTCTAAATTTATCTATTACCAAGTGATAATTGAAACTTAAACTAATCAATAATTGAAACCCCATGAAGACTTCTTTAGATTGTATTCCCTGCCTTTTACGCCAATCTTTAGACGCAGCGAGATTGGTTTCCTCAAATCCCTCAGTGCATGAGCAAATTCTCCGTGATGCCCTAATTTGGGCAGGAGAAATGGACTTAAATCAATCACCCCCGGCCATCGCCCAACTGATCCATCGGCGGCTACGGGAACTAACGGGGGTTACTGATCCCTATCGTGAGACAAAAGACTGGCAAAACCGCATTGCTATGGAATTGATGCCTAAATTCAGGTCTGAGATCAAGTCTGCTAAAGATCCTCTATTGATGGCGGTACGTTTGGCCATCGCAGGAAATGTGATTGATATGGGCACTAACGGTAATCTAACAGAAGCAGAAGTACGACAGTCTTTAAGTCAAGCCTTGTCAGAACCCTTTTTTGGGGAAAAAGACAGATTTCGACAGGCGATCGCCCAAGCAAAATCAGTTTTATATCTGGCGGATAATGCAGGAGAAATTGTCTTTGATCAACTCTTAATTGAGCAAATAATCGAGCAAATTTCGTCAGAGCGGCTAATCCTCGTTGTCCGAGGTGCTCCTATTCTCAATGATGCGACTATTCTTGACGTGCAGACAGTGGGAATCGATCAAATCGTGGAGGCGATCGATAATGGTTCAGATGCACCAGGAACAATCTTAAATGATTGCAGTGAAGAATTTCGTCGTCGCTTTGCCGAGGCTGATTTGATCATCGCTAAGGGACAAGGAAATTTTGAGACTCTCAGCAATGAGTTCGGTAATATCTTTTTCTTATTTAAGGTTAAATGTTCTGTAATTGCCAATCTTGTTAATCAACCCATAGGTATGCAAATGTTGGTACATTCCAAGTGTCGAGATGCAATGCACCGCCTGACACCTTTTTAGGTGATTTCTAATAATAAATATACCTGCATGATCCCCCCCAACCCCCCAAAACACAAAGGGGGAATTATAAGGAAGATTGGAAAATTCTTTCTTGGAAACCGCCTTAAAGCAACAATTTATCACAACGAAAAGCAAGAGAGATTTATTTTTTCAGATGGAAGAAAGAGGTGCTATAACTAATACCATCCTTAGTGCCTTCATTGGTAATTGTCACTGATTTAAGGTTATCAAACAGAGGTTTAAAGGCTAATTCTGCTATCTTGACAATAGGGAAACGGCGACGCAGATAAGGGGATAACTCCTGCCATTGAATGAATAAATAACCGTTGTTTGCTTCGGGTAAGGCTTTAATACTTTCTTGAAAATCCTCTGATTCTAATAGGCTATAGAAAGATGAAGAAAATAATTTACTTAGCAAGTTAACGGAATTGGTAATAATTTCTTGATTATTTGTTTCTGAATGTACTCCTTTCACCTCTGCTTGTAAACGAGAGAAGTTATTTTCTGAAGTAGTAACTAATTTTGTCCATGCCGTCATCATTATATCATCTAAGGGCAATTTACCGACACTTAAGCCTCTACTTTGTGCGATTTCGTCTAAGGTTTCTGTGAGGGATGTTTCTTGGGTTTCCTTCACAAATAACCAGTCTAATTCTTGATTGAGAGTATTTTTACTCACAGATAAGGCATATTCTCCCGTAACGTGAGAAAAGATTTCTTGGTTAAAGTCTAATTGAGTATTTGATTCTACAGGGTGAATGCCTTGATAAAGGATTTCTGCGAAGGGGTTATGATTTTTGATGCCTTCGGTGATATTTTCCCCTAGTTTTGCCAGATTAACTCCTGCTACCGTTAAAATACTGTCTTCAGGGATATAGTTGAGGGTTTGAGGAGGTGAGGCTAAGGAGGGGGTTTGATTCTCTGTATCACTCATTCCCGATAAGGCAGTATGAGTAATTAATCCTTCAGGGTTTAAGGCGAGGGTAAGGGTTAAACTTTGATTAATCTCAGGATTTTCTATTTTTCCTTGATTGGTTATCCATGCAGATGTTAGGGGTAAGTTGCCGTATGCTAGGCTTACTTTTTTCTGAGGTAAAGATGCGATCGAGCTTTGATAATCAAGATCGTGTGCTAAATTAAGATCAACAGCTTGAGCATTATTAATGGCTTCTTTTAAAACTGGTAAATCATTGGCAAATAAAACAAAATCCGCTATGACTGCGGCTGCCACTTGTTTCACGGGGGAATCATCCGTCAGAGGATGTTGATAAACAATATTAACCCCTTGATAGTTTTCTAAAATCAACTCAACGGTATTGGAAACCACTTCTGGATTATAGTAGGTTTGCAGAAATTCTCTGGCTAAATCAGGAGATTTATTTTTGACTGCTAATAAATACCCCGGTTGAATACCATTTTCCTCTGTATAGTCATAATCAAGGGATGTCACCGCCAAAGTAATTTCATCCCCCAACCATGACTTAATATCATTGATCGAATCAACTCTCGCTTGAGTTAGTAGTTTTGTTCGCAATTGTTCGATCGCTCTTACGACTCGTTTTTGTTCACCATTATTCGGCAATAATTGAGCTAAACTACCTAATTTATCGGGATTAATCAGTAAAGATACCATTAACGGCGATTTTTTGGGGATAAATACCACTCCTTCTGGATTTTTCTTTACCCCCCCTTGAGTTAGATAAGAAGCATTACCCGTAATAAATCTTAAACCGATAAATAGCAGTAAGATGACGCTAATCACGACAATGATGACAGTAGGTGTAGTAGAACGAGTTTTCATAGCAACTATAATGACCAATTACATTTGATACTATAGCAAGAAATGAGTCTTGAAATTCAAACTCTTGGGTGATTGCTGATAGGCTATGGTTGAAGGTTGACTCAGTGAAGCAAAAATAACCCACTAAAACTCACAGAGTTTAGTGGTGGAAGTGTCAATCAACTACACATTCTTGTAATTGCTCCAATATGCGATCGCACTCTATATCTTGCCCGATAAAGACTAACTTATTCTGCCTAGTTTGATTCGGTTTCCAGACATCATCCTCAATGGTGAAACGTTTACCACTTAAATGGAAGATATGGCGATCGGGACTTTCGGCAAACCATAACACACCTTTAGCTCGAAAAACGTTCGCTGGTAACTTGTTATCAAGAAAATCTTGTAATTTACGGATATAGAAAGGCTTATCACTGACAAAAGATACGGAGATAAAACCATCATTTTCTAAATGATCAGAGTGGTGATGATGGTCATGATTATGGTTATGATCATGGTGATGGTGTTCACGATCGCAATCGTCATCGTGGTGATGATGGTCATGATCGTGATCATCATGGTCATGGGTGCTATTATCAGCATTATAGTATTTATCGGACTCAAAAAGACCAACACTGAGAATTAAGGGTAAAGGCACTTGAGATTTAGTGGTGCGTAAAATTCGAGCATCTTTTTTAATGTCTCTCAGTCTTACTTCCAATAAGTCAACATCCGCCTCATCCACTAAATCGGTTTTGTTGAGTAAAATAATATCACCGTAGGCAATTTGATTGTAAGCCGCTTCACTGTTGAATAAATCAAGGCTAAAATTCTCACTATCCACCATCGTCACAATGGAATCTAGCCTTGTCATGTCTCTTAACTCTGTGCCTAAAAAGGTTAAAGCTACGGGTAAAGGATCTGCTACTCCTGTAGTTTCTACTACTAAATAATCGATTTTATCGTCTCTTTCTAAAACTCGATAAACAGCATCAATTAAATCAGTGTTAATAGTGCAGCAAATACAACCATTGCTTAACTCTACCATGGAGTCATCACTGGCAATAATTAAGTCATTATCAATGCCAATTTCTCCAAATTCATTGACTAAAACTGCAGTTTTGATGCCTTGTTGATTCTGCAAAATATGATTGAGTAAAGTGGTTTTTCCGCTACCTAAAAATCCTGTAATGATAGTCACGGGTAATCCGTGTTTAGGTGCATCCATACTATGAGCGGAATTGGTAACTGATTCTACAGTAGTCATAACGATTATTATTTATCCTTCTCAAGATTGATGATTAATCATTTGATTTTAGCAAAAAACTTTGTTTTATTTTAACTCCGAACTCCTAACTCAGTTAAAATAACAAAAGCTATAAGTTATGAACACTTTATATTGATAAAAGAAAATAAATACAAATGAGTTCAGGAATTGATTTACAAGGAAGTTTTATTACTTCTCTCACGGATTTTGGTTTATCTCCAGAATTGGCAAAAACCCTCTGGATTCCCCTCCCCCTTGGCTTAATGATTATTGGGGCAACAGTCGGGGTATTAGTTACAGTCTGGTTAGAAAGAAAAATATCGGCAGCCGCACAACAAAGGATTGGCCCTGAATACGCTGGTCCTTTAGGAGTATTGCAACCCGTTGCTGATGGTATCAAATTGGTTTTTAAAGAAGATGTAGTTCCTGCTAAAGCTGATGGTTTACTCTTTACTTTAGGACCTGCGATCGTAGTTATTCCTGTATTTTTATCCTATTTAATTGTACCCTTTGGACAGAATATTGTCATTACCGATTTGAATGTGGGTATTTTTATTTGGATTTCTTTATCTAGTATCGCCCCTATTGGCTTGTTAATGTCGGGTTATGCTTCTAATAACAAATACTCTCTCCTTGGGGGTTTACGCGCGGCGGCACAATCCATCAGTTATGAAATTCCTCTTGCTTTAGCGGTACTTGCGATCGCAATGATGTCTAATAGTTTAAGTACCATTGACATTGTAGAGCAACAATCAGGATACGGTATTTTAGGCTGGAATATTTGGCGCCAACCCGTAGGCTTTTTAATCTTTTGGATTTCGGCTTTAGCAGAATGTGAGCGTTTACCCTTCGATTTACCCGAAGCCGAGGAAGAATTAGTAGCGGGTTATCAAACGGAATACGCAGGGATGAAATTTGGTTTATTTTATGTGGGTTCTTATGTAAACTTAGTTTTATCAGCCCTTGTATTTGCGGTTTTATACCTCGGCGGTTGGGATTTTCCTATTCCTATCGATAATCTTGCTAGTTGGTTAGGAGTCAGCGAAAACACTCCTTGGTTGCAGGTAATTACTGCTTCTTTAGGTATCACCATGATGGTATTAAAGGCTTATTTCCTTGTCTTTATTGCCGTTTTATTGCGTTGGACTGTGCCTAGGGTTAGAATCGATCAATTGTTAGATTTAGGTTGGAAATTCTTGCTTCCCGTGGCGTTAGTTAATCTTTTACTCACTGCGGCACTAAAGTTAGCTTTCCCCGTTGCCTTTGGGGGATAATTTTTGTTGGAGTATTGGGGTGTTGGGGAGAGTCGGAGGCATGGGAGGCATGGAAGACATGGAAAAACTCTATAATTCTCCTGACTTCTAACTCCTCTCATTGTCAATTATTCATTATTAATTATTCATTAAATAACATGAAAATATCGATTATTGTTGCGAGTAATAACAAAAACCTAGAATTAGCCCATCAACTCAATAAAGTTGCGATCGAAATGGGGCAAACGACTCAAATTCTTGACTTAACCGAAGAAGAATTGCCTTTATATACCCCAAAAATTCAAGCTCAATCTGGTATTCCTGATCAAGTACAATCATTATCTCAAACTTTAATCAATACCGATGCCATGATTTTTGTCTCCCCTGAATATAATGGTGGTATTCCCCCTGTTTTAACAAATGCGATCGCATGGTTGAGTGTTAGTGGGGATGATTGGCGTAGGTGTTTTAACGGTAAACCTGCCATGATTGCTACCCATAGCGGTGGTGGTGGGCAGTATGTGTTATTAGCGATGCGATCGCAACTTTCCTATATTGGCATGAATGTAGTGGGAAGACAGATTATCACTAACTATCAAAAAGCCTTAAATTTAGATTCCGCCAGAGAAGTTATTACTCAGTTAATTAAGATGGGGTAATTTAATTATAGTTAGGCGGGGTTGTCAGCCTTATTCAATAACGAATAAATTTGACTTTTTCTGCTCCTTGAACCATTTGTAACGCAAATTGAGCAGAAGTCCAATTTTTCTCTGTGTTATCTATATTTTTTGGCTCTTCCACAGTAGTTATGATAAATTTTTAGAAAATAATAGCTATAAACCTTATAACATAAGGGATAAATTATAACAAAAATGTAATTTTTATAAACTAACAGTTTTATTTCACCTGAAACCTGACACCTAACACCTTTTCCTAACCAATAATTTACATACTCAAAGTAAGAGAGCCTATTTTTTTCTAATTCTTCCTTTATGTCAATTGCTAATTTGCTAATATTAATTAATGTTAAGTATTCTTCGGGGGTATAATATTTTTTTTCGTCTCAGTAGTGCGATTAATTTATTTGTGTATTTTTAGCCATAATTTGAGCAATTTGCTTGAGAATTTGTAAAATATCTTCTAACTGATTCCTGCGGGGTAACAACAAAGAATAAATATTGGATAAATCATAGTTCGGAATACCTGCTGTTAGCATTTTAATAAACATAAATTCATCCCCATTACCAATCAAACCATAAACTGGACGTTCAGGATTAGGATTTGCCATCATATAAGTCATTATTTGCGGTAAAGCTACGGGAAAAGCAATAGTAGATTTAGATTCAACTATTAAAACCCAAAGTTGTTGAGCAATAATTAAAGTGTCAATTCTCCCTCGTAAAATACCCTCTTCTTCTATTTCTAATTCCACACTGGCTTCAGTAGTGACATAAAAAGGCTCATCATATAAACCAGCTAAAGTGAGTAAGGGAGAAATTAGCAATTGATTAATAACCCCTTCCGCAAGAGGACTTTTTTCTCGATGACGTTCAAATCTTTTTTTAATTTCACCTAAAATTTCCTTTTCTTGAACTGTTAAATTAGGTAAGTTTTGTTGCCATTCAGTAAAGAATAATTCATCATCAGTGGGTGATAATTTGAACCTTTGTTTGAGATCTGCAAAGGTAGTGATTGTTTTAGAAATAGGGTAAGTTTGGATCATAATTTTAAAAATCTCGTTTCAAAATTTCATGTTGGAGGGCGTTTTATCCTTTAACCTAATCTATAGGCAATTTCACGGTAAAACCAGAGCGAAAATATCTTCTGGGGATAAGTTAAACTCAGGAAAAGTAGGAGAAACAAGGGGTATATTTTTAGTAAATGGGTTCATTTGATATTCTTCATCAACTAAATTACAGACAAAAATTGTCGGTTGTTTGGGATTGCCAATAAACTTCCTCGCACCTAATGCTGCATAATCAACAATCCAATATTCTTGAATGCCCATTTCTTCATAATCTCGTAGTTTATTGTAATAATCATCACGCCAGTTAGTGGAAATAACTTCGACAATTAACTTAACGGAATCGGGATTTTGAATAATTGATTCGCTTTCCCATCGAGATTCTGCTTTAATTACTTCTTGATTCAATACGATTATATCTGGCTCATAACCTGATTTTTCGCTTTTGGGTTTAATTATTGATTCTCTGGGAATAGTCCAAGTCCCACCTTTACCCATTTCTCTAATTGTTATCAATAGTTGCTCAATTAGATAACCTGTTAAGGTTGAATGTTTCCCTTTGGGTTTAGGCATTTCGACAATTATTCCATCATGTAGTTCGTACTTGAGTTCTGAATTTTCAGGATACCAGCTTATAAATTCATCAAAGTTTAGTAATTTCGGTAATAGTTGAATCATTGATTCTAAAGTTTTGGCAATATTATAGCAGAGAACAAGTAGCTCAGTACGTTTTTTTACTACAAATTATGGAACTAGAAAAACTTTTTTGTGATATTGAGGATTTTTGTCTGATTTTTGAACCACATTTTCAAGGTCAACTTTTGTTTTCCTCCGAAAGAAAAAGAATTAGAAATTCTCAATTATGTTTGAGTGAAATGTATGATCATTATTATTTACTTTCACCATTCAAGTTACCATAATTTTAAGCATTATTATCAACATCATATTTCCACATATCATTCTCAAGATTTTCCCCATCTAGTCAGTCATAATCGTTTTTTCAAAAAAACGCTGGTTAACAAAGGGGGAATTATTAGACTTCTCCAAGAATCGGGCTAGAAGCCCGAAATACCAAGAAAAAATCTTAATTTTTACCAGATGTCTATTAAGTAGATTGGTAAATTCTTTCTTGGAAACCGCCTAACTAATCATTAATAGTGCGACAAGTGACACACTGAGTTAAACGGTGGGATAAAGACGCAAAAGGAATATTATCAATAATTTCCGCAGCAAAAGCATCAATCAACAAATGACGGGCATCATATTCATTTAAACCACGACTACGGAGATAAAAAATCTCATCCGCCTCCAATTGACTAACCGTTGCACCATGAGCGCACTTGACATTATCCGCAGTAATTTGTAACTCAGGTTTAGTATTAATTCTTGCTTTTGGCGAAAGAAGCAAATTGCGGTTTAATTGTGAAGCATTGGTTAACTGTGCTAACTTAGGGACATAAACCCTACCGTTAAACACTCCGCGCCCTCCATCATCGATAATATATTTATGGAGTTGATTAACCGTGCCATAAGGATGATTTAAGTTTACCTCACTATGGGTATCTCCTAATTGTGTTTCCTGTAGCATTGTTAAACCTTTTAAGTAAGTTTCCGTTTGTTCTCCCTCTTGATTGACTTGCAAATTATGACGGTATAACTTGCCTCCTAAACTAATTTCATTGAGGGTATAACGGCTATTTCTTGCCTGATAAATCGCAGTTTTAGCAATATGAAAACCATCTCCCGATTCTCTTTGAATGCGATTATGACTAACTTGGGCGTTATCCTCTAAATGGATTTCGGTGACAGTATTAGTAAAATAATATTGCTGTCTAGCCGAATCAGAACAACCAAAGGAAGTTGCACCATAATATTCAATAAAATCTAAAGAAGAATTAGCTTCTGCTATGACTAAAATACGAGGTTGATGCCAACTACCTACTTTTTCTTTGACGCTGAGATGGAGTAAATGAATCGGAGTCGTAATTTCCTGATTTGCCTTTACCCACACCACAAAAGCATCATTTAAAGCACTAGAATTTAAAGCAGTAAATACTTCATTATCTGGCTCGTTTTGGGCTAAATATTGAGCAATTTTTCCTTGTCTATCAGCGTCTAAGTTAGCTAAATTTCCCACATAAATCTGATTTGAGTTTAAAGCAGAAATATCAGATAAATTAGCTTGATAATAACCATTAACAAAGACTAGACGAGAATTAGCGGTTTCTTTTAAAATAAACTCCTGTAAAGTATCATTATCTAAATCTTGAGGTTGAGCATAGACTAAATCTTGCTGATATAAGTCAGATAAATCAGTAAAACGCCATGCTTCATCTTTAGTGCTAGGCAAATTTAATTTTACGACATTATTTGCCGCTTTTCTTCTAATTTCTTCAACTATGGTGCGTAATTTTCCTTCAAGGTTAAGGGGTTGATTTTCAGCAATTTGCAGTAAACCCCCTAAATATCCATCTTTGCTAGTTTTAAAATCTTCTTGTGTCAATATCATCATTAGTTTATATTTATTATACTTTGGTGAAGGTAAGGAACAGGGAACATTGTTTAATTAATAAACTTACCCAGAAATAGGGTTAGAAGCCCGAATTACGAAGGAAAAATGTTGATTTTTGGAGATCTCTAATACCGACTAGGTGTTAATTGTTAAGTTAATTATTCATTATTAATTATTCATTCTTAAACTGTGGCTAATTGCTCTTTATCCAAGAAATCGTAACCTTTTGCCTCCAATTCAAGGGCGAGGTTTTTGTCTCCACTCATGACGATTTTGCCTTCATACATCACATGAACAAAATCAGGGGTAATATAGTCTAAGAGTCTTTGATAATGGGTGATTAAGAGAAAAGCGTTATCAGGTTTACGCAGTTGATTTACTCCCTCAGAAACGATGCGCAGTGCATCAATGTCTAACCCTGAGTCGATTTCATCTAAAATACCTAATGTTGGCTCAAGTAATGCCATTTGGAGAATTTCGTTGCGTTTTTTCTCTCCCCCTGAAAAGCCTTCGTTTAAACTTCTTTGCAAGAACGCTGAGTTCATTTTTACTACTTCGAGTTTTTCTTCGATTAAGTCTTCAAAGTCGAATGCGTCTAATTCTTCTAAACCTAAGTGTTTGCGACGGGCGTTGTAAGCTACTCTAAGAAAATCTAGGTTACTGACTCCGGGTATTTCGAGGGGATATTGAAAGGCGAGGAAGATTCCTGCTAATGCCCTTTCTTCTGGCTCTTTTTCGAGGAGGTTTTCCCCTAAATAGATGATTTCTCCCCCTGTTACTTCGTATTCAGGATGCCCTGTCAATACTTTGGAGAAAGTGCTTTTCCCCGAACCATTACGCCCCATAATAGCATGAATTTCTCCTGCGTTGATTTCAAGGTTAACTCCTTTTAGAATTGGTGTGCCGTCAACACTGGCGGTGAGGTTATGAACTGATAATATAGGTTGATTCATAATAGAGTAATTTTTCTTTATGGCTTTAATTTATTCTTTGGGGATCTATTGTAGGGTACTTTAGCAACAATTTTGTTGTTTTATTATTTTGTTTTTGATTCTCATTGGAAAAAAACCATTAAATAACTCAGACTTACGCACCCATCACCGATAACATAAATATCCTAACTTGCCATGATAATATCATCTGGATCGATTCCCCAATTAATCCAACGTATTGCCTCTCTAGCAGAAGTGAAATCTGGCGGTATTCGCAAAGCATGAATAAAATTGGTGCTAGGACAGGTCATTTTTAGTAAACAAATTGGCTGTTTATCAATGTCATCGACAATATCATTAAACCTTAAAATGGTGTATTCTCCCCAAGTGTCAACTTTTTCCGCTTTTAATTCTGTGGCGAGTTTATCGTAACCGATTCCTTGAATTAATACTCTCCTTAACTCCGCATTATTTTCCTCTAATAGCCATTTTCCTTGCCAATTTTCTGGTTTGACTTCTCCATATTTCGGCGGTAAAATTACTCCCTCATAAGCGTATAATCCTTGATTGTCTTGATAAACAAGTGCTAATGCTCCCTCTTTGTGTAACAAGTAATCTTTATTGACGTTAATTTCTCTCGGTTTATCACTAATTAAACAGAATTTTTCTCCTGCTATAAACCAACCACTATTGGTAATAATTTTTAGCCAATTTTCCCATATTTTCTCATTATTAACGCTTTGACAAATATAATTATAGCAATCAAATTTAATGGCTTTTAAACAAAATGATTCAGGTGTAATAAAATCTCGATTAAATAGATTCGTTTCAAATTCATCCGCTAGTTGGGAAAGATCTTGATTTCCCTTTGATATTGATAAGGCATTAATAATTCTTTTTAAGGCTTCTTTAACTATTTTATGGTTAACTTTGTCTGCTAAATGATCAAAGATAACAAGTAATAACTCCTCGTTTAGTTTTATTTTTATTTGTCTTATTAATTGTCTTGTGTTATCTTGTTTTTTATGGTGCGATCGCATCTTCTCAACAGCAACTTTTAAACTCAAGTCAATATCTCCTAAATTCTCATTTTTATTAGTTTCAAAATTGCTTTTAAATTTTCCTTTAAGATTAGCACCTAACCATAAATCAAAATAGTAACGAAAGACTATGGTTATTTCTTTTGTTATTTCCCTTAATAGTCCTTTTTCTTTGCCTTGTAAATGAAATAATATCTTACGGGTTAATAACAGTAAATCTTCTTGAGAATAGGAATTAATGACGGATTTACACAAATATTCCCCTAGTTGATAAGGACTACTAAAATAAATAAATTGAAGTGAATCATAACCTAAATCTTGATACATTTTAGTCAAATTAGACTGTAAAAGCGGTAAATTAATTGGTTGAGTAGAAAAGGCTTCTTGTTGCCATTTTTCCGCTAAAGAAATTAGCTTATTATTAACATCATCAACAGTAATTTGCTGGGGTGAAGTTTTCCCTTCAATTGTCATTTTAAAATCAAACCAAGCCACGATAATTCACCTCCTTTCCCTATTCTAATCCGCTACATCCACCTAATTTCTCCGTTGTGGATTTACCGTCCGATTAATTAGATTGTTAACCCAATTATGGACTTGACGGCTAGGAGGAGAAGAAAAATTTTTTGTGGGAGAAGAAGGAATAGTATTATTATCGAAAGATTCTATTTTTGTTTCTGTATATTTAATTCTATTTTTTCTTTTGATTAGTTTTTCATATTCCCTTTCATCTTCATACTGCTCATCAAATTTATTATTATTTTTATTTGCCTGTATCCTCCCTAAATATTCTTTTTTTCTTTCGGCTTCTTCTACTAATTTGTCCCAATATTTAAAATCAATCTGATTCGCTAAATCCATTAATTCATCTGTGAATAAAATCTGTTTTTTCTGTGTGCAATTATCTGCATATTTTTCCGTAAAAGTAGCAGAATCTACCACAGTATTCTTTTGAAAAAAAGTAGCTTTAGAAGTCAAAGTATCTTGACTATTACTATTATTATTTATTGTATTCTCAAGAGGGGCGATCGGTCTATATTCTCTTTGAATACGCACCATCCAATCACCTTTAAGAATATTTAAGGAATGATGCTCGTCATGTTGGAGTTTTGCGGTAGGAGAAAGTATCCTTAAGAATAAAGTTCCATTACGTTCGTATAACTCAGCCTTTCCTTCACTGATACGATGGGAATGCCCAGTAACTTCCCCTTTTGCGAGGGTGAGATTGGGTAATTTAACTGAGTCTTTAATAGATAGTTTTTTCAAAGGGATAATTAATACATCCCCTTGACGGATAACTCCTGTAGGAGTGGATGTTGATGATGCCATAATAATTAGACCTCATTTTTCCGTATTTTTACTTAGATTTAATGTACCCATTTTTTTAAGAAAACTTATCATCTTTGGAGTTCGAGTAAAAATCAAAGGCGATTGTTTTACTTTAAGTAAGGATTTCTTACTTCCTTGCTTGTTATAATTAAGGTTATCTATAAAGAAGCTAGGAGTATGAATAATGTTGGCTAAGTTAACCAGTAAGAATTAGCTTACTTTACCAAAGAGTGTAACGAAGGAAGTGGGAGAAGTAGAATATTTTGATGTTAGGGTTGAAAACGGGCAAATAGTGTTAACTCCCGTGAAGATTCAAAAAGCTGATGCCGTAAGGGCAAAGTTAGCTCAGTTAAATTTTATTAATTCCTCTGATTTCTAAAGTGACGGTGACAGAATTAATCCGAGTTTTAGCTTATCCTAAGTTTAATTTAACTGCTTCCGAACAAGAGGATTTGTTGTCTTTGGATGGTGATTTTTGTTGTCCAATAATTACAAGAGACAAACTATTTACTTTGTTATAGGCTTTAGACATCTCCAATAATAGACATTTTAAGGGCTTAAGCCCTTACTAAGAGCCAGTAAAAAATAAAAAAACCATTGAATATTAAGGATTGGTTCTACAAAAGGTTCATTTTTTGTAATAATTAGATAATGACTTTTATTAGCCTTGTTTAACATAAGGGTTATTCGCTAATTGTAAAACCATAACCACCTTATACAATCAAATAATTTAGTTTACCTATGACTCAAATTTCTGGAAATGCTGATGTACCCGATATGGGACGTCGTCAGTTTATGAATTTACTGACTTTCGGTACTATTACTGGTGTAGCGGCAGGGGCTTTATATCCTGTGGTTAGCTATTTTATTCCTAAGTCTGCTGGTGGTACTGGTGCTGGTATTGCCGCTAAAGATAAATTAGGTAATGATGTATTGGCTAGTGAGTTTTTGGCTTCTCATCAGGGGGGCGATCGCACCTTAGCTCAAGGTTTAAAAGGTGATCCTACCTATTTAATCGTTACCGAAGATAAACAAATTGCTTCCTACGGCTTAAATGCTGTTTGTACCCATTTAGGTTGTGTTGTTCCTTGGAACCCATCGGAAGATAAGTTCATTTGTCCTTGTCACGGTTCTCAGTACAACAATGAAGGTAAAGTAGTGCGTGGTCCTGCACCTTTATCTTTAGCGTTGGTTCATGCTGATGTCAAGGAAGATAAAGTTTATTTAAGCAACTGGGAAGAAACCGATTTCCGTACGGGAGAAAAACCCTGGTGGAGTTAAGATTCCCCAATTAGTTTTGATTTCGCTAAATTTAAACCATTTGTAAATATCAATGAGAGATAATTCTTTTTTTCGTCAAATTAGTCGCCTTTTCTTAGTTGCGATCGCATCTTTAAGTCTGTTATTATTCACTAACGTAGGCTTACCCCAAGGCGCTAACGCTTACCCTTTCTGGGCGCAAGAAACCGCTCCTGATACCCCCAGAGAAGCCACAGGACGAATTGTCTGTGCTAACTGTCATTTAGCCGCCAAACCTGCGGAAGTAGAAATTCCCCAAGCAGTTTTACCCGATACCATATTTGAAGCAGTGGTGAAAATTCCTTATGATCACTCTGTACAACAAGTATTAGGAGACGGAAGCAAAGGCGGTTTAAACGTGGGTGCTGTGTTAATGTTACCTGACGGTTTCCAAATCGCCCCCGAAGATCGTATTCCCGAAGAAATGAAGGAAAAAGTCAACGGTGCTTACTTCCAGAGCTATAAACAAGGACAAGATAACTGGGTGCTTGTCGGTCCTTTATCCGGAGATCAATACGAAGAAATCGTTTTCCCTGTATTATCTCCTAATCCTAAAAACGATCCTAACATTCACTACGGTAAATATTCCGTACATTTAGGAGCAAACAGAGGCAGAGGTCAACTTTATCCGAATGGTCAACCTAGCAATAATAATGTATTCAAAGCTACTGTTGCTGGTGCTGTAACTGCGATCAGTGAAAATGAAGGCGGTGGCTATGCCGTTTCTCTCACTGCCGAAGACGGTACTACATCCGTTGTGGAAATTCCCGCAGGTCCTCAATTAATAGTCGCTGAGGGGCAAGAAGTAGCCGTTGGTGAACCTTTAACCGATGATCCTAATGTGGGTGGTTTTGGACAAAAAGATACTGAGGTAGTATTACAAAGCCCCGATCGCATCTTGTGGTTATTAGTGTTTATCGCAGGTATTATGTTGGCGCAAATTCTGCTGGTGTTGAAGAAAAAACAAATCGAGAAAGTCCAAGAAGCAGGTTTATACTTCTAATCAGTGGATTTTACAACTTAATCTAACATTGAGGGTTTAAAACCCTCTTTGTTTATGAAACTCCTTGTAGAAGTCACAACATAAATCAACCAGATTCGGGCGAGAAGCCCGAACTACGAACTACAAACTCATCAGAACTGTTATATAAAACTTATCTACAGTTACTCACTATAGCGTTTACTTTCTGCTT
>CAYPDC010000068.1:0-21870 GCA_964409355.1 uncultured Cyanobacterium sp. | reverse complement strand
CTAGTTTATTGCCTTTTGTGCCAATATTGAAAGGAGGAGGAAGTGAGGCAATCGTCACCAATGCTTTAGTAGAATTAAGGAAGAATGATCAACTCCAAGATTTAGAACCTTTGTTATCATTCTTTGCATCATTTGTGTTAGAAATACCGATCGTACAAAAAATAATGAGGTGGGATATGACAGTATTAAGAGAATCTCCTTGGTATCAAACTATTTTACAAGAAGGGTTACAACAAGGTGAACAACTGGGTGTACAACAAGGTTTACAACAAGGCTTACAACAAGGCTTACAACAAGGGGGAAAAACAGAAGCAATTACCCTTGTCAATCGTTTAATCAAAAAACGTTTTGGGGAAGTTGCCGATAACTTTAAATTTCAACTACAAGATTTATCGGTGGAGCAATTAGAATTATTAGGAGAGAGTTTATTTGATTTTAACTCGATGGAGGATGTAAATAACTGGTTAGATAATCTTTAGTTTATTTATACTTCAGTTTAAAATAATGGTAAAAAAAGCGGATTTAGGCAGTAAAAGATTAATCAGTTTAGCACCGAATAATTGGGTAAGGTGGATAAAGTGCGATCTAACCTTAGAAGTACAAGAATTTCTCTCCTCTGAATTTCAGTGGATAGGTAGAGATAACGATGTACTCTTAAAAGTAACTAGCCCCGACAAAGGAACATTTCTTATGCTTAACGAACTACAGTTAAAGTATAAAAAGGCAATGCCTTTAAGAATAAGGGCTTATAAGGTTTTAGCCGAGGGTTAGATAATATTTAATAGACATCTCTAAAAATCGGGCTAGAAGCCCGAAATACCCTTGAAAAGTCATAATTTTTGAAGAATGAGACAGATTAATAATATTCGCTCTTTTAATTATATTGAAGAATCTATTAATTTTGCTACTCATAATTGTAGTTTATTACCAGATATAGCAATCAGGAATGATTTGTGAGATTTTAATGGAAAACGATTCTCCCCTCGCCCTCTGGGAGAGGGGTTGGGGGTGAGGGCAGATAGTATTATGTTCTCATGACTGATTCCTGATTGCTATAATTTATTTGCTTCTTTTGAAGGTGCGATCGAACTAGTTAAAAACCATGAATTGAGAAAAAATATTAGGGATAAAATCAAGAACAATGTTCATTTATTGTATGATGATCTAACACCAGTTAAAGCCCTAGAAAACTTTTATTTAGAGGTGATTAATTATCATGAATAGGAATTTTAAATAATGGTCAAAAAAGCAGATTTAGGGAAGCCAGTTTTCATCGAGAATTTGTTTTAAGGGTGCGATGGGCTTTTCGGGGAAGGTATTGAGAGGAAGTTGAGAACGTTTGGCGGCTATCGCTCTACCTTTGTCATAACAATCTGGGAATTTTTCTGATAAGTAAGGTTTCAAAGAAGGACTATCTTCTAGTTCCATATTAATCTGTTGCCTAAAATTTAAAATTTCTGCTTCCCAATGTCCTTTATTATAATCATATTCTGAATGCCAATATTTTAGTTTTAATAAATGCTCAAATAATTTAATCAAAAGACTTTGAAGTTTTCTTTTATCCCTTTTACTCAAGTCTAAAACCTCCTCAATCAAGTTATCCCAATCAACAGAATTAAAATCACGATTTTCTAATTTTGTAACAGTTTCTAATATCCATAGATTATAGTCAGTATCGTATAAATTCGTTTGGTTATTGATTAATTGAGCTACCATTACAACCACTACCTCCGATGATTTTGTCACCCTTATTATAAATTAGATGTTTGGCATATGGGGAGATGCGATTAAGGAAGCCAATTTTCATCGGAGCTTTAGGTTCAAGATGGGGCTTACATTCTGAAGCAAGTTTCCGTAATGCCTTAAAAGGTATTCTTCAAGATTCTTTTGGGGTAGAAGTGTTAAATATCAATGATTTCGATGCCTTCGGCACGCTACGTGCACGCACTGGGGAAGTTTTTGGCAGACCGGATCAAGTGGAAATAGATGTTATTATCAAAAATGGCATGGTTATTGTCCGTGAACTGACTGACTGACACAATTCAAATTAAAGGATTAAGAACTCAGAATGTAAACTTAAATTCTAACAAATCATATTCTAATAATTAACTATGGATAGTCAAAAATTTTTACAATTAATTCCCAATCTATTTAATTTTGATGATCTTGATGCGATCGCATCTTTAAAAAATGATTTCTCTCTGATTTTAGAAAATCTAAATAGCACTATTAACCCTTATGTTTTAGTCTTATTAAGTACTGGTGTTAATTGTTTGGAAGAAAAAGAGGTATATTGCGAAGTATTAGAAAAATCCTGTGCTAGTTTAATTTCTACTTTACAGCATAATCCTCAATTAATGGCTTATGGAATTGTTGACGATTCAACTATTAACTTGGATAATATCAATAACCTTTTAGAATCATTTAATTATTGCGATCGCACCTGTATTTATGAAGGAGATATAAAAAGTTTTTGCGAAGACTTACAATACTTAAACAGTGAAGATAAAATTGGTTTATTTTACTTAGATGGAAATAAATCCTATCGAGAAATATTGTTAGCCTTAATGAATATCAGACCATTTTTAGCAGAAGAAGCCTTCATTATAATTGCCCAGACAGAAAATCAAGAAACAAAAAATGCCATCTCTGATTTTCAGAATTTTAATAACGCCAACAATCTTCATGAATTATTAGTAGTTAATCCAGAGACAAAACTTTATCCCTTAATAGAACAAGAATTAATCATTTTATTATGGCAAAATAACCTAATTAACAAACAAATAAAAAGAATTAATCATCAAGGATTAACTAAACTTGATCAAGCTACAAAAAATAATAAAAAAACCCTCCTTCATGTGGGATGTGGCGGTTATAATCCCAATGCTTTACCCCAAGATTTTCGAGGAGATGAGTGGATAGAAATTCGTTTAGATATTGATCCTAATGTGCAACCTGATATTATTGGGACAATTACCGATTTGAGTGGTGTGCCTGACAATAGTGTAGATGCGGTTTATTCCTCCCATAATTTAGAACATATTTATAATTTTGAAGTTTCGATCGCACTGACTGAATTTAAACGAGTTTTAAAGGATGGAGGTTTTGTCATGTTTGTAGTGCCTGATATGCAAACCGCCGCCGAGTGGGTAATGCGAGGAGAAATGGAAGACTCTCCTTTATATCAATCTCCAGCAGGCCCAGTTCCAGCATTATGGATGTTTTATGGTATGGGTACTACTTATCCCGGTATGCCCTACATGGCACACAAAACTGGTTTTACCACCGAAAATTTAGGTAAACATTTAGGAGAGGCAGGTTTTAACAATTTAAAATTGATTAGAAGAAGTTTTGATATTATTGCCTATGGCTATAAATAGTTGTTGTACTTAAACATAATAAAATCAACAAAGTATGAAAAGACTAATAAAATTAATTACTTGATAAATGATGAAATGGGAAGAAGTTTGCGAAGATAAACAGTTACAGAATTTACCATTTAAAATAGAGTTGAATAAATGGGGACAAATTGTTATGAGTCCTGTTAAAGTTAAACATTCTTTTTATCAGGGAAGAATCTTACTTTTATTGGATTCTTTATTGAAAATCGGTGAGGTTATGCCAGAATGTGCCATTAATACATCCGATGGAGTCAAAGTTGCTGACGTTGTATGGTGTTCAGAGCAAAGATTTCAACAAATTGAAGATGAAATATCCGCTTCCATCGCCCCTGAAATTTGCGTAGAAGTAAAATCAAGTGGTAATACAGAAGGGGAAATGCAATTCAAAAAACAATTATATTTCTCGGCAAAAGCGATAGAAGTTTGGTTGTGTGATGAAAATGGCAACATAACTTTTTACAACGAACAAGGACAACTGAAACAATCTTTGTTAGTGCCAGATTTTCCTCATCAAATTAAACGATAATAGGACTTACGCACCAATAATGAAAAACTGTTCCAAGTGAGCCATAGCGAAGAATCTTAGAGCGTCGATTTTTACCAGTGCGTAACTCCTAGATAATATTCTTAACTTTTTTTTGTAAAAACTTCCTCATCTAAATTAAGCTAATTTTTCCACTAAAACATACAAAAAATTTTCCAATCTAACAATAATATTAATCAATTCTTGATAAGCCAATTCTAAAGATTTAGGTTGTAAAGAAATTAAATCATTTGGTTGAATAATTAACCAACGTTTTACTAATTCTTCTAGGGTTGCACTTTCCTGTTGCCAAAGAATTAGAAGACAACTAGCAACATCACTTTCAATCTCAATATTTCCCTTTGCTGGAAAAGAGATATAGCGATTAAAGAGAAAAGGTTGTTTAGTTTGAATTGCTTTTAATAAATCTTCTTTTATTTTTAGGTATTTTAAGCGAGGATGTACAGAAATTTTTGCTTTTTCCCAATCATTTTTATCCCAATTTACAATAGGATTTATAGAAGATTGACAATCATTATTAACACACCAAAAATCGATTAAACGATGGATAGGATTTAGTAATTCATATAAAGATAACTCATCTTCTGTGGAAATTTCTGATAATCCCAATTCCCAAATATCAGGTAAATTATTTGGATTTTGAAACAAATCTCGAAGATTCCACTGTCTCCACATTACCATACTTAAAAAACTTAAGTCCGCAGATTTCAACATCTCGAATACTTGGGGAATCGTAAAACCTTTATCTCCTTGCAAAAGGTAATTAACCAAAACAGATTGCTTTAATTTTTCAGGCTGAGGAAATAAACCAGAAAATTTATTTTGCCACATTTGTTTTGCCCCCACGGAATCATGTAAACTATTAAAAGTTTCTTTGACTAACTCAACCTCTAAATCATCGGGATTATCTTCCATTAATCCCATATTTTTAAATAATGTTTGTAATCTAAAAAAGTTAAATCTTTGATAATAACTATGAAAATTAACTCTAATAATTCCTGTATCAGTGATAACAGATTGGAATATTTTTAATACTTTTTCAGGCTCTGGTAATAAATAAATAACCTCATCACAATTGATATAGTCAAAACGATAATTTAACTGCTCAATATCTTCTATGGAAAGGGCGTAAAATTCTGAATTGGTAAAACCGTGATGATTTAATCTAGTCTTGGCTACTTCTACAGATTTTGGCGACAAATCAACACCGATTATTTTCGCACCCGGATTAGCATAAGCTAAAAATAATGAAGTCCAGCCACTACCACAACCAGCATCTAAAATAATTTTATCTTTAGTATCAACTATTTTTTGTTGAGATAAATAATAGGGAGTTGTTAGGTCATGAATAAATAAGGTATCATAATATTCTTGAGGTGATTGCTCAATGGGAATTTGTGGATAGGGTAAACTGTCATATTGTTGCTGTAGTGATTCTGTTATTTCTTGATTCATTTTATTAAAATATTCATTTAATTTTTATTGTGTTTAATTTATTATATAATAACTTAATGTTGAATTAATGAATAATTGTTAAGTTTTTATTTTGGTTAGTTATTATGATTAAATGGGATTTACAAATCAAAGAGGATTTACAACAAAAAAAATTCGATAAAGTAATTAGTTATTATGAAAATTTAATAGAAAATAGTCCAGAAGAAGTTAATAATTATTGGTATTTAGGACTAGCTTATTTATTAGCAGAAAGAGAGGAAGAATGTCAATCAATTTGGTTTACAGTGTTTTTTGAAGTTGAAGATCAAGATCAACATCAGCAAGAATTATTAAGTATTTTAGAGGAAGAAGCCTGTTTTCAAGAAAACCATCAAGAGTTTTATTTAAGCTACTTAATTAGAGCAAAAATTAAAGAAATTAATCCTGATAATATCAATAATTTATTAGATTTTATTAGATTAAAATTAGTCCTCAATATATCAATTTTAGAAGATATTAAAGAAATACAACTAGAAAATTACTTACAAAATGGGGATAATATTATTAATGATCAAAAACTCTTAAATTTTACAGATAAAATTTTATTACTCCCTTGGGATAAATCCCTAGAGTTAGCGACAATAATTAATAACTATTTTCAGGGTAATGAAGAAATTACAGAGCTTTTATTGTCTAAAGCGGAAACCATGGGGCAAGAAAGAAAATACTCTTTTTATGCTTCTCAATTAGTGGAAATTTGTCTAAAGAATCAACCTTATAATTTAGAAATTTTAAAACAAGGAATCTATTATTATTCCAGTAATCGTCAATATCATGAATCTCAGATTTTAGCTCAACGTTTTTATGATTGTAGTCATACTATCGCAGAAAAATCCTTAGCTTTACGGCAATTAATTTCTCATGCTATTACTCTCGGAGACTGGCGAGAAGCCTTTAATATCCTCCCAGAATACTGCTCTATTCTAACAGATTTATTACAAGAGCAACCCCACATTGAAGAAGCCTATATCCGTACTTGTTTAAGTATGTTAACTCAACCTTTGCTTTATTTTGACGATCGAACAAGGGAAAAAAGGTTAATTATTAATGGTATCGGAGCATTATTTCAAAAGTTAACTCAAGATTATTATAGTTGCCCTGTTCATTCTCCTTCACCAAATACGCATAATTTATCTCGCAAATTAAAAATCGGTTATATTGGACATACGATGCGATCGCACTCTGTGGGGTTATTGAGTCGTTGGTTAATCCGTCATCATGATAAGGAAAGATTTACTACCTATGCTTATTTTGTCTGTCACCAAGTGGAAGATGATATTACTAAAAAGTTTTTTAGGGATGTTGTGGATTATGCTTATAACTCCAATAATGTAATTAATGACTTAGTTACTAAAATTGAAAAAGATGAAATTGATATATTAGTAGATTTAGATAGCTTTACCCATAACATGACTTCAATGATCATGGCATTAAAACCAGCACCAATTCAAGTGAGTTGGCTGGGTATGGATAGTAATGGGATTCCGAATATAGATTATTTTATCGCTGATTCCTCTGTTTTACCGAATAACGCTCAAGAATATTATCAAGAGAAAATTTGGCGTTTACCCTATAGTTATGTTGCTGTTGACGGTTTTGAGGTTGATATAACATCCTTAAAAAGAGAGGATTTAGAGATACCTCAGTCAGCAATTATTTATTTTAACATCCAAAATGCCCTTAAACGTTACCCTGCAACGATTCACTCACAAATGAAGATTATTAAAGCCGTGCCGAATAGCTATCTGGTAATTAAAGGAGATGGTGATCAGGAAATTCTTAAAGAATTATTTATTACTATAGCAGAACAAGAAGGGGTCGATCGCACCCGTTTGAGATTTTTGGGTCGATCGCCTACAGAAGCAATTCATCGGGCAAATTTGCAAATAGCGGATGTGGTATTAGACACTTATCCCTATAATGGGGCAACCACAACCCTTGAAACCCTATGGATGGAAATTCCTTTAGTGACGAGAGTTGGGGAACAATTCGCCGCTCGTAACAGTTATACTTTTATGATGAATGCAGGTATCACCGAAGGCATTGCTTGGAGTGATGAGGAATATATTGAATGGGGCATTAAGTTGGGTATGGATGAAAATTTACGAAAGGAAGTCAGTTGGAAATTAAGGCAGTCGAAAAAAAAATCGCCCCTTTGGAATGGGAAACAGTTTGCAAGGGAGATGGAAAAGGCTTATGAACAAATGTGGGAGATTTATGTAGAAGAAAATGGTATTTCTTTTTCTGAAGGGAATTAGATTGATTGGAAAGGTGTCAAATACCTGAAATTTTAATAATTTCTTCAACCGTTAAGTTTAATTCAGGAAAAATACAGGAGGTGATTTTGTCATTATTTTTAAAAGATTTACACTCATACTTACCTTCTCTTAACTGATAGATGAAAATCATCGGCACTTTTGGATTACCTAAGTAACTACGGGATGCGATCGCCATATAATCTACAATCCAGTATTCTTTAATTCCGATGGTTTCATATTCTTCTAATTTATCAATATAGTCATCTTCCCAATTGGTAGAAACTACTTCTACAGCTAATTCAAGAGGTTCAGTGACAGCACCGTAAGCGATTACATTATTATTCCACAAGAGTCCCTTAATTACGCTAACATCTGGAATACGTCCTCTTTCTTTTCCTAATTTGTTAACGGTACGAATCACTATATCTTTATCCACAATATAGTTTAACCTTAAACGTTCACTTTCCCTGTCAAAGGTTTTGACTAAAAATCGACTAATATTTTTATGAGCTCTAATAGCTTCCATTTTAGTTAATTCTCCATCGACTAATTCAAAAAAACCTTCCCCTTGGGGATATTCTCTTAAATATTCTTCAAAAGTCAATTTTACTTTAGATGCGATCGCAACCATTTTACTCACCAAATACAATTTAATTTGATAGCTAATATTTTATCTTAAGATGGTAGGGGGATCGCCGTGCCAAAATTATCGATTATGATTGAGGTGTTAAAATATTGGCGTATTTATGTTCCGTGCGATCGATATATTACTAAGATCTTGCACCAGTACATTAATACTGAAAACTGAAAACTGAAAAATCAATTTTAATAGGTTTTTCATCAATTCTTATTACTGTTCCCTTTTCCCTACCTTCATCAGTCCATTTGAAACGAGGTGCAAGATCTCAGTATTACTCAAAGAGGGGGGACTTTTCTTTTCAACAATCAAGGAGAATTAATTTATGAGCATCGAGATAAAGGTATATTTAGGATTTGCGGTTATCATAATAAATTAATGGATAATTTTTATATCTAAATTTATTTATCTTAAATGGATCAAAAAAAGAAACCCCAAGTAATTTTTTTAGATGCTGTCGGCACAATATTTGGTGTCAAAGATAGCGTGGGAGAAGCATATGTAAAAATCTATGCCTTACCGTTAAGTCTTGAAATCTTTGTCTAAGGACGATTTCGCCAACTTCCAACTCTGGGAAATATCAAATAAACGTCTTAATCCTTTCCATTTAATCTTTGATCTGGTAATCCTGTGTCTTTCAATTCTTCTTCTGCCCATGAGTGCATTGACAATTACTCCTTTAATTTCAGTTTGCCCTTATGATTCAATTATCATAAGGGATTCAGAAGATAACGGTAAGGCATAGATTTTTTTATACTGCTATCAAGATTTAAGGTATTTATAGGGCAAGTTTGCCCGATCGCATAGAAATCAAAACGCCATAATCCGAGTAATTTTCCCTAATGAGTTCTGAATTTGATTGATTTGATTACCAAATTAACTCTAAATCTAATTGAAAATTAGGTAAAATATCCCTTCCTGAAATAGTTTGAGGATTAACTAATATTTTCCTTTCTTTTCCTTGTTGATAAACTTCAATTTCTTTCTTATTAGGGTTAATTAACCATCCTAGTTTAGTACCATTATCAATATATTCTCCCATCTTTTCTTGGGTATCTTTTAATGAATCCGTTGGCGATAATAATTCAATGACAAAATCAGGTGCTAGAGGTAAAAATTTCTCTTGTTGAGAAGGAGTTAAACCTTGCCATTTCACCAAGGGTATCCATGAAGCATCAGGCGATCGATTTGCCCCATTTGATAATTTAAAACCGGTAGAGGAATCAAAAGCAATACCTAGCCTATTAGCCCGACTCCATTTTTGCAGTTGATATGCAATCTCAATATTCCGATTTCCCGTTTCTGCCCCTGTGGGTGGCATAATGATTAAATCTCCTTTAGCGTTACGTTCAAATCTCAAATCACGATTTCTTTGGCACAGTTGAAAAAACTGCTCATCGCTTAAATTAATACCTTCAGTATCTATCGTTAGATTTGTCATTTCCTTATTGAAAGATTATTCCTTATCTTGATTTATTCTACCTAAAATGGCGTTGTGGATTTAGGGCGATAGAGAGAGTTACAAAAGTTAATCATAATACCGTAATAAGATGGGTAAGAAAAGCAGGTTAGCAAGATTACATAGAAAAACAATTTTTACTTTTTTTAAACTAATAGCGATGCCGAAGGCACAGGCTTCGCCTGCCCGTCCTTAATAAATATTTTTTACCAACAATAAATAATTGCATATCATCCCGCAATGATGCAACGCCAAATAATCTCTTATGATAATAATAAATGCTCAAGATAGAAATTTAAAATTATGGTAGCAACCTTACTAACAAAAACAGACATCACCCTTGAGGAATTTTTAGCTAACCCCCCCGAACATCAAGAATGGATTGACGGAGAAATCAGACAGACTACAGCTATGACCATTAGACACAGTAAGTTACAAGCAAAATTATCTCGTTTATTAGGAAATTACGTTATCAATTCTCAATCAGGGGGAGAAGTTTATACAGAATTACCCTGTAAAACCACAAAACAAGGGAGAAGACCAGATGTAGCTTATTTAACTGCGGAATTAGTCGCTAATTCTGATAATGACTCTAGTTTACCTCAAAGTCCCTCATTCGTTGCCGAAATTGCCTCTCCTGCCGATTCTGCGGAGGAATTATTTGCTAAAGCCAGTGAATATTTAGCTTCTGGATGTGAGGAGGTATGGTTAATTTTACCTGAAAATCAACGGGTTTTTATTATTACTAAAGAGCAAACTTTAGCTTTTAATATTGGTGATACTATTACTACTCAAAAAGTATTAAAAGGTTTTGAAATTAATCTTAATAACTTATTTAATTAATATTAAAATTTGATTAATGTTAAATTAATTTATAGAAAAAATGAAAGTAGAATATACATTTTGGCTAGAAAATGATGGTAAATATTTAGGCTATCTAAATGAATATCCTGATCATTGGACTCAAGGAGAAACCTTAGAAGATTTACAAGAACATCTGAAAGATTTACATAAAGAGTTTTCTGAAAATCTTATTAGAAGTTAAATGAAAAGCGGTTGACGAGTCAAAACATAAATTAAGGGCATTCAAAAGCTACTGATGGTGGGCAATGCCCACCCTACTTAAATAAACGGTATTGCTGATTTAAGTTCTGAATCTGGTTTTTAAGTAATAAGTCATCACCCCTTCCCCTTATCACCTTATCCCCCTAAATCATACCCTAATTCAGCAACGCCAAATAAACTAACACCTACTCATTATTTAGGCGATCGCAAGATTTTGACTAATACTATCTCTGAGAATAGCAGATTTATCCGTACGTTCCCAAGGTAAATCTAAGTCAATTCTGCCAAAATGCCCATAAGCTGCTACATCTTGGTAAAAACGACCATTTCTTTGAGCCGGTAAATGTTTCAAATCAAACATCTGAATAATACCTGCTGGGCGCAAGTCAAAATTAGCTTTCACTAAAGGCAATAATTTTTCCTCAGACACCGTAGCCGTGCCAAAAGTTTCGATTAAGATACTAACAGGTTGAGCAACCCCGATCGCATAACTAAGTTGTACCTCGCACTTACTAGCTAAACCAGCCGCAACGATGTTTTTCGCTACATAACGGGCGGCATAAGAGGCGCTGCGATCGACCTTTGTGGGATCTTTACCAGAGAAAGCACCACCACCATGACGGGAATAACCACCATAAGTATCAATAATAATTTTACGACCCGTTAAACCAGAATCCCCTTGAGGACCTCCAATCACGAATTTACCAGTAGGATTGAGTAAGTAACGGGTGTGATCTGAAGGTTTGACGCTTAAATCCGAGAAAACAGGATTAATCACAACTTCCTTAATGGCTTCCTTTAAAGTCGCCTGAATTTTGGCATTATCGGTAATATTGCCGATGGTTTCCGTGTGTTGAGTGGAAATAAGAATCGTATCAATGCCCACAGGTTGATCATTTTCATAAGCAATGGTAACTTGAGTTTTACCATCAGGACCTAAATAGGGCAACTCTCCGGACTTTCTTACCTGTGCTAAACGTCTTGATAAACGATGAGCTAAACTAATGGGCATGGGCATTAATTCAGGGGTTTCGTTACAAGCATAACCAAACATGATACCCTGATCTCCAGCACCAATGCTGTCTAATTCGTCTTCACTGAGAGAATCCCGTTGTTCCTTTGCCTGATTGACACCTTGGGCAATATCGGGAGATTGTTCGTCTAAAGCGACTAAAACCGCACAACTATTGGCAGAAAAACCGTTACTTGCGTCAGTATAGCCAATTTCAGCAATTTTTTGACGAGCTAAATCCACAAAATTAACATTGGCTTGAGAAGTAATTTCTCCAGTAATTAACACTAAACCAGTATTAACCACCACTTCAGCCGCTACCCGACTAGACACATCTTGAGTTAATAAAGCATCTAAGATGGTATCGGAAATTTGGTCACAGATTTTGTCCGGATGCCCCTCTGTAACGGACTCGGACGTAAAAAGATAACTACGACTCAATTGTTTATTCCTCTATATTTAGGTTTAACTTCTTATAATAAGTTAATATTGCCATAATTAAAACTTACAAACTTATTCTTATCTCTTTAAGTTGTTACACTCTCACTCATTTCCGAAGCGTTTTTACCTATATATCTTGATTTTGTTCCTATTCGGTTGTCAAAGACAAACTATTAAAAATCCTGAATCTGAGTTTGTTAACATATCAGAAGAAGAAAAACAAGTAATTGTTACAAATATTTATGATAATCAGGAAAATTTAGGATTGTGTAACCAAGAAAGAGATCAAGCCTTATCCCCTAATTCTGCCCAGATTTACCCGTTAAATAAAAAGCAATATTTAGTGGAAATTTTATGTTTTTTAGGCGCATATCAGGGGAATTATCAGTATTTGCTCTATAATCCCATAGATTCCACCATGACAAAGATTAGTTTTACTACTTTTCGAGATAATCTCCAAGATTTGCAACTCACCAATACTGTCACCCTTAACGGAATGCCAGAATTTGACAACATCGAAAAAACTTTATCCTTACAAACTAAATCCAGAGGGTTGGGAGATTGCGGTAGTTTTGCCCTTTATCAATGGGAGAATGAAAAATTTACCTTAAAAGAATATCGTTATAAATCCGATTGTGACGGGGTTTATTTACCCCCCGAAGAATATCCCCTTATTTACCCCTAGTATCACCGCAGGCTGTTTCATTTTTGGGAAAGGAAAAAGAGGGGGAGATAGGGAGAGTGGGGGAAGGGGAGTTTCTTAATTCTATATTCTCAATCATGGATTGAACCATCAGGCATAATTGCACCGTGTAGAATGGCATCATCAAAAATTGTACCCGTTATATCCGCCCCTGTTAGATCCGCATTAATCAAGATTGCCCCTGTAAAATCAGCATAGCTTATATCTGCATTACGGAAACTAGCAGAAGTTAAATCTGTTAACACTTCATCATGATCAATTCTACGACAAAGATGCGATCGACATAATTTTGCTCCGTCAAAGTTAGCCTTGTATAGTAAGGCTTGAGAAAAATTAGCATAGCATAGTAAGGCATCTTTAAAGATTGCTTCCGTTAAATCTGTGCGATGATCGTAGGAAAAACGAAAATCTGCATCAACTGCGATCGCTCCTGAGAAATCTGCTTTTTGGAGATTAGCACCGCAAAACATAGTTTTAATCACATTAGCACCCTGAAGATTAGTGCCTTGTAGATGAGCATTACTTAAATCCGCATCTCGTAAAATAGTTTTCGATAAATTACAATGAGTTAAATCCGTACCCCATAAAATCGCCTCACTGAGATTAGCACCAGAAAAATCACTATGGGAAAAATTACTTAATCCTAACCTTGTTTGTCGAAAATCCGAACCTGAAAAATCAATCTCCCTTAAATCTTGCTTAACAATTTCCCCTTCAATGAATTTTAGTTCACGAAAATCCCTCATTCCATGCTTATACTTCTCTAAAATCTCTGCAATCTCAATGGCCATAATTTACAACAATATTTCTTTAATCAGCTTTAGTTACTATCTCTAGTTAGATCTTACCCCAATATTTCCAAATTTTAACTCCTTAGCTTCTCCAGAGTGATAAATTATTGGTTAAAAAAGGTGTCCTTACCCTAATCTCTAAATACATTTCCTCATTACCGCCACTGGTGCAGGGTGATTTGTCCAAATTTCAAAAGCCACTGCCCCTTGTTGCACTAACATTTCACTACCATCAATTATAATCGCTCCTTGTTTTTTTGCCTGTTGTAAGAAAACAGTCGGGCGAGGATTATAAATTAAATCATAAGCGATCGCGCCTTCAGAGATCAAGTTTGCTTGGGAAGTGTTAAGGGGAGATTGAGAAACATGAGGATACATCCCGATGGGAGTAGTGTTAACAATGAGTTGACTCGGGAGAATTAAATCAGTAAGTTGATCCCAAGTATAAACAGAAATTGTTGTTTTTAAGCCATTATGAGCAAAACTAGCCTTAAATTCAGTTAATTTGTCTAAATTACGCCCAATAACTTTTACTTCCTTGCACCCTAACTCGCTACAACCCACAATTACCCCACGACTAGCACCACCATTACCCAACACCAAAGGGGTAATATTTGCCCAATCTTTATCTAATGCCTTCAAAGGAGAGATAAAACCGTCAATATCTGTATTTGTGCCATGCCATTGGTTATCTTTCGTCAGCCAAACCGTGTTCACCGCTCCAATCATTTTGGCTGTTTCGGTAATATAATCTAAAAAAGGCAAAACATTTTCTTTATGGGGAATCGTGACATTAAACCCTCTGATTTTCACCGCTTTAAAAGTATTGAATAATTCCTGTAAATTCTCTTTTTCTACGGCAAAAGGTACATAAACATAGTCTAAATTTAAAGATGCGATCGCCCTGTTTTGAAATACAGGAGACAGAGAATGTTCGATAGGATTGCCAATAATACCTAATAATGTTGTTTTTCCAGTAATTTGCATAAATTGAGATGCCATATAAAAATACAATGTCTGATTATAAATTTTATTCTCAGAAATCACCTTAAGCTAAAATAAAAAGTACCGTTGTGCCATTGGCAAAACTTGTGCAGGTTCACAGGTGAGTAATTCACCATCCGCCTTTACTTCGTAGGTTTCAGGATCTACTTCCATTTTTGGGGTATAGTCATTGAGTTTAAGATCTTTTTTCGTCAAATTACGGGTATTTTTGACAGCTATTGTCGGTTTTTTTAAGCCTAGTTTCCCTTTTATGTCCAAGTCTAAGGCGGCTTGAGAAATAAAGGTTAAAGAGGTAGATGCGATCGCACCTCCGTAACCAGCAAACTGATGTTGTGAATGCACGGGTTGAGGGGTAGGAATACTGGCATTAGCATCCCCCATTTGACTATAGGCAATCATCCCTCCCTTGAGAATTAACTGGGGTTTAACACCGAAAAAGGCGGGTTTCCATAAGACTAAATCCGCTAACTTACCAACTTCGATCGAGCCTACATAATCAGCGATACCATGAGTAATAGCAGGATTAATGGTGTATTTAGCCACATAACGCTTAACACGAAAATTATCAGACACATTATCAGGAGAAGATAAAACGCCCCTTTGTACCTTCATTTTATGGGCAGTTTGCCATGTACGCATAATAGTTTCCCCAACCCTTCCCATAGCCTGAGAATCGGAAGCAATCATACTAAAAGCCCCTAAATCGTGGAGAATATCCTCGGCGGCGATGGTTTCTCGGCGAATGCGAGACTCAGCAAAAGCCACATCTTCAGGGATTTTTTTATCAAGGTGATGGCATACCATTAGCATATCCAAATGCTCCTCCATCGTGTTAATAGTATAAGGGCGAGTAGGGTTAGTGGATGAAGGCAACACATTCATTTCCCCACAGACTTTAATAATATCAGGGGCGTGACCTCCTCCTGCACCTTCGGTATGATAGGTATGGATAACCCTGTTTTTAAAGGCATTGATGGTATCTTCCACAAATCCTGCCTCATTAAGGGTGTCAGTGTGAATTGCTACTTGAATATCGTAATTATCAGCCACCGTTAAACAAGTATCGATACTCCAAGGAGTTGTACCCCAGTCTTCATGAAGTTTCAACCCCATTGCCCCTGCTTTTACTTGCTCGATTAAGCCTTCAGGTTGACTACTGTTACCCTTACCCAAAAAGCCCAGATTCATAGGAAAAGCGTCCGCAGATTCCAACATCCTTGATAAATGCCATTCGCCGGGGGTGCAAGTAGTGGCGTTTGTGCCTGTCGCTGGTCCTGTACCTCCTCCAACCATTGTAGTAATACCAGATGCGATCGCAGTTTCAATTTGTTGAGGGCAAATAAAGTGAATATGGGAGTCAATGCCTCCGGCGGTAAGAATCATGCCTTCTCCTGCAATAATTTCTGTCACCGCACCGATAATAATATCCACATTAGGTTGTATTTTTGGATTCCCCGCCTTGCCGATTTTGTGAATTTTGCCGTCTTTAATAGCCACATCAGCTTTAACGATACCCCACCAATCGACAATCAAAGCATTGGTAATCACTGTATCTACCGCCCCATCAGCCCTAGAAATGCCAGATTGCCCCATGCCATCCCGAATTACCTTACCGCCACCGAATTTGACTTCATCACCGTAACTGGTATAGTCTCTTTCGACTTCGATGATTAATTCCGTATCTGCCAAACGGATGCGATCGCCCGTTGTGATACCGTAAGTTTCTGCGTATGCTCTACGCTCCATAAAATAAGCCATAAGAATGTAGAATTTAGAATGTAGAATTAGCATCTCCCTTTCCCCTCATCTCCCCAACACCTAACTGCTCAACTCCGCCATAACCGAATCATAAGCCTGTTTCGCCGCAGCCTGTTGAGATGCTTTCTTTGTACCACCTTTTCCTGTACCTAACAGTTTATCTTGTAACCAAACCTCTGCAATAAAACGTTCATTATCTTGACGGAAAGATTCGTTTTGTTTCACGATATAAACAGGTAGAATTTTATACTTAGCCTGTGTCCATTCTTGCAAAGCATCTTTGTAGTTTTGACGGGCAGGATCGGCGTGTACTTGAATGGCTTTTTCCTGTAGAATAGAATCTAACCAAGGTCTAATTAATCTCATATCCTTCGTACTCTCATATAACGCCCCTAACACCGCTTCAAAACAATCTGCTAAACGGGAGGCTTTACCCCATTTGTCATTTTTCACCCCCAAAGAGGCTAATAAATACATCTCTAAGCCATATTGTTCAGCTATTTCAGCTAAGAAGCGATCGCTCACTAAAATAGAACGAATAGCGGCAAAATCTCCGACAGGTAAATCAGGATAGATTTCTAACAACAATTCCGCACAGGATAAACGAATCACCGCATCCCCGACAAACTCTAATTGCTCATAATTTTCCTTTGGGGAAACACTCGGATGAGTCAATGCCAAATCCACTAAGTGCCAATTAACCAAGGATACGTCTTGCAGACCCAATTTATGCAATAATTTCTTTAATTCTGCTTTTCTACGAGGATCTTGAATAACTTTCATATACGATTAAAATAAATATAGACCCAGCCTCCAAATTAAGGGATTTTTAAATATTAGAGTGCCATGATTTATTATTATAAGGGATTGCGATCGAGAAAAAGATAATATTAGCTTTGTTCAAAAATCTACCACCAATGAAAACAAAAAGTTTATTCGGTGACTAAACCAAAAAGTTTCTTAAAGGCAAACCAAGCATTTCTAATTTTCCAAAATTTACTACTCTCCATTCCTTCAATTAAAGCTCGATTTTGTTCTAATTCATTTTTGAGTCGATTAACAAATTCGTCTCTTTCCCATTTTTGTTTTTCTTCCTCCAATTTTTGTAACTGATACCAATGAAAATAAGACTTACTCTCATCTGTTGTCTTAAAAGGCTCTGGGAAATACTCTTGTATCTTATGATCATGCCTATAACGTAATCTTTGCTCTACAGTAATAGTTTCACCATTATCAAAAAAACTATAAAAACAGGGTTTATTTTTTAAGTGTGATTGCCCCATTTCTTCGCACTGTTGTTGATACCATTTTAACAAAGAATTGGTAACAGAATTAATAACATTATGTTTATCGGACATGATATTTTGTGAACCTGAAAAGTGATAAAAACAAAGAGGTTTATTATTAACAAAAATTCCTGTTTCTAAACTTCCTATTACTTCTCGATTAGTTAAATTCCAATTAGCAACATTATAGACAGGATTGCGCAAAATTCCTACTTCTGTAAAAAATGTCGGCACTAAATCAATCCAACGTTGATCCGTAAACAGAGCATTAGGAGTATCATCATAACAAAAATTTAAACAGCGATTTGACCACCAATCTAAAAAGCGTTTTCCTTCTGGAGAATTTTTCACTCCTAAAAACCCTAAATTAAACACACCATGTCTCAGAAAACAAATTTCATTATCAATGACTATTTCTTTCGTTTTTTCTGGGTCTAATTGATGGGGAGTTAGTAAAATACTGTTATGTTCAAAATTAGCTAATAATTCATCCAGACGAGAAAAAATTGCTATATCTGGATCAAAAAAAATTACTTGTTCACAATTATCATAACGGTTAAATATTTCTTGGAAAGACACTCCTTTAACTGCTGTACACATTTCGACTACTGAGTGTTTGAAAATCCACTGTTTTAAATCAGGAATATTTAATTCTTCTACCGTAATAATTGAGTCAAAATCTTCTTTTTCTAGGTTAATAAAATCGGGAAGGAGATCTGATAAAATTAAATGAAATTGAATTTCTGGATGAAATTTTTTTAAGGATTTAGCCAATACTCTAGCTTTAGGTATATAACAAACAGTACAACTGGTAAAAATATGAGTTTTTGCTGTATTTGCGGCAATATTGTCCATGGAATTAAAATAGTAAAATTAAATAATAGCTTGTTAATGACTACGAAAACCGATCGCACTTTTTAGTTTAAACCAGCTTTTTCTGATTTTCCAAAATTTACTGGTTTTCATGGCTATAATTTCAGTTTTCAAGTTATAAATTTCTTCTTGTAAACTATGGTTTATGTTCTGCAATTCTTTTACCTTATTTTGACTTTCTTGTAAAGTATTTTGCAAATTAAGTAATTTCTTATCGTCACTAATTTCTCTATTTTGCTGATTATTATTTATTGAGGAATCTTGAATATGATATTGAACTCTTTTTAACGCTTTAGTCAGAGAAATTAATTGCTTTTCTTCCGCTAAAAGTCGTTGATAAAAATTGATTAGTTTATTGGTACTTTTAACCCAGTTTAAGTGATTGTGAGCAAATTTTAGTCCCCCAGTTGCTATTTTTTCCGCCATTTCAGGATTATCCATCAAAAAGTCGATCGCATCTGGCAATGTTTCTTGATTTACAATGGGTAAAATAAAGGCATTTTCCAAATGTTGTAAATGAGAAGCAATATTAGTTTTGGGAAGAATAACAGGCTTACCCATAGCTAAAAATTCAGGAATTTTGGAAGGGAAACGATAATCATTAAAATCATCGGATTCTCCCGGTTGTACCAATATATCAGCTAATGCCAAAATATCAGGAATTTCTTGTAAATCAACCCATCCAAGCTCAATAATATATTCCTTAACCCATAATTCATCCTCTGCCAAAAATTGTAAATTATTATCAATTCCCGTGCGAATTAAAATAGTTGGTTTCCCCCCCAAATTTCTTTTCCCTACAGCTAAATATAAACACCTAACTTCTGCTTGATTGGCAAGGTGAACATTTCCTGTGTAAGATAAAATCGTAGCGTTAACCGGAATTTTTAATTTATTGATTAATTCTTGATTTTTGGGACGAGGAAAAAACTTGTTAGTATCAACACCGGGGAAAAGGGTAAGAGTGGGTAAAGATTTGTGGACAAAATCATTTAGACTATCAATAATTACCGTAACCCCATCACAAGTATTAAGAAATTCTTGGTATTTGCGAGGATGGGATAGATTATAGGGTATTAAATTCTCATTCTCCCCCACAATTTCCCCTAAAGGCAAGTTAAGAAAACGTTGAATGACAGATTCTTCGCTATCTTCTAAATGAACTATTAACTTAAATTGATATTTAGCCGCTAAAGCATTACAATAAATTCTAACGTGTTCCCGTGGTGTCCAACCATGTACTAAATCTGGTGGTTGTTGATTGTTAAATAAACTCTCGATTTCGTCAATTTCATCATATTGGGTAACTTGATATAAATTATTTGTCATAGTTGCGATCGAACCTTTGTTATGAGGCACTGCTACAATACAGTCAAAACCCTGTTTAACTAACTCGTTAGCAAAATGATGAACATGAACTGCACTATTAGCAGGAAAATCAGAATGAGATACCATCAAGATATTTTGGATATTTTTCATTGATTTACTTCTTTTTTTGCTTTGCCTCACACTTTAAAATTAATGATTATGATTGGATGAGAAAATTGAAGAAAGTGTTATTAAAAATACAATTTTCTTAAAATTTGCCCATAATTCTAGGTAAATAGTATGTTATGCTTAATGAGCATTTTAGTCAAGATTTAAAATTTAGAGAAGATGAAGATCACCCATATAAATACTTATGATATAGAAGGTGGTGCAGCAAGAGCGTCTTATAGATTACATCAAGGATTACTTAAAATAGGCGAAGATTCTCGAATGTTAAGCAAATATAAAAAATCTCAAGATCATCAAGTTTGGGAGATATTGACAGATAATAGAGAAAATAAGCAAGATTTAGCGAATTTTAATCATATTCAAACTCATTATATCAATAATAATCGGACATCTTTAACCAATACTCTTTTTTCTTTTCCTTATCCGGGTTACGATTTAGCTAAATTGCCAATAATCCAAAATTCAGATGTCATTAATTTACATTGGGTGGTTGATCAATATCAATCCCTCGTAACCATCAAAAATTTGTTAGCTTTAGATAAGCCCGTAATTTGGACTTTACATGATATGTGGGCATTTACAGGGGGTTGTCATTATTCAGCAGGTTGTCAAGGTTATCAAACCGATTGTCTAAATTGCCCTCAATTAGCAGAAGATATTTATAATCTACCTCATCTTATTTTACGAGATAAAATAGCTAATTTTAACTATCCCAATTTAGTGATTGTTACACCGAGTCAATGGTTAGCAAACTGTGTCAAAAATAGTCAAGTTTTTCAACATCAACGAATAGAAGTAATTGCTAATTCTTTAGATACAGATATTTTCATTCCAACGTCTAAATCTTTAGCAAAAAATAGTTTAAATATTCCTGCTAATGAAATAGTTTTATTAGTAGGTGCAGTTAATGGCAAAGAAAGAAGAAAGGGTTTCTCTGAGTTGATTGAAGTGCTAAAAATATGTCAGAATAATCCAAGATTTGGAGAGTTAATTAAAGAAAGTCAAATCAGAGTTTGCTGTTTTGGAGAATCCATAGATAACTTTTCAGGATTAAATATCAAAGTTACTGCTTTAGGTATAGTTAATTCTGATGAAAAATTAAGTCAAATTTATGCTTGTGCAGATATGTTTATTTTGCCTTCTTTAGAGGATAATCTACCGAATACTATGTTAGAAGCCATGAGTGTGGGGACTCTCGTGATTGGTTTTGACATAGGAGGAATTCCTGATTTAGTAAAAAATGGGATTACTGGTTTTGTTACTCCTGAAAAGGATTTAACGGCAATGGCAAATAAAATAATTGAATTAGTTTTTAATCCTGAATTACGACAAAAAATGTCAGTAAATTGTCGGCAGTTAATGGTAAATAATTATACTTTACATATCCAAGCTGATAATTATTTGAATTTATATAGAGAAATGTTAGGGGATAATTTTGTCGATAATTTAAGTGATAGCCATATTCAATTTATAGATAATCAGAATAAATTAAAAACGAACTTAAATTTTGATTATTTAGACAATTTGAATAGTATCAAACATCAACTTATTGCTTATTCAACAGGGAAAGAATTAGACAATTTACAACAAGTTATTAATCGTCAAGAAAATGATATTAAAGAACTATATAATATTATTCAGAATAA
>CAYPDC010000067.1:7838-22259 GCA_964409355.1 uncultured Cyanobacterium sp. | reverse complement strand
TTTGCGATGAATGTGGTTTGAGGATCGATCGTGATTTGAATGCTTCAATAAATTTAGAAAAAGCACCTGAATCCGTAAAAGAATACCCATTTGCTAACGAGTTAAATTCTACTGCTAGACAAGCATCGGCTGAACGGGCTTGGAGTGCCATTTCTCGCTTTTTTGATAACTGTAAAAAAAGCGTTAAAGGGAAAAAAGGCTATCCAAAATTTAAGAAAAATTCTCGCTCAGTGGAATATAAGGCTAGTGGTTGGAAGTTGGACGAGAAAACAAAAAAACACATCACTTTTACGGATAAAAAGGGAATTGGCAGACTTAAATTAGTAGGCAGTAGAGATATATATTTCTACAATGCGTCGGATATTAAACGAGTGCGTTTAGTAAAAAGAGCAGATGGTTACTATTGCCAATTTTCTATTAAAATAAATGTGCAGATTGAGACACCCCCGACAAATAAAGTAGTTGGCTTAGATGTTGGCTTAAAAGAGTTTCTCACCGATAGCGAAGGAAATACCGTTGACAACCCTCGTTTCTTGAGAAAAGCTGAAAAAGCCATTAATCGTGCTAATCGCCAAAAGTCAAAGAAATTTGTCAAAGGTAAGAAACCTCAATCAAATAACTATCACAAGGCTAGAAAACGATATGCCCGTAAACATTTAAAAGTAAGTAGGCAACGTAAAGAGTTTGCTAAGAGTGTAGCATACTGCGTAATCCAAAAATGCGATTTGGTAGCCTATGAAGATTTAAACGTGAAAGGCATGGTAAGAAATCGGAAACTAGCTAAGTCAATCAGCGATGTGGGATGGACTATATTTAGGCAATGGTTAGAGTATTTTGGATACAAATACGGCAAAATAACAGTAGCCGTACCACCCCATAATACCAGTCAAGATTGTTCTAATTGTGGTCAAAAAGTGCAAAAATCTCTATCAACGAGGACTCATGTATGTCCTCACTGTGGACATATTCAAGATAGAGATTGGAATGCGGCTAAAAACATCCTAATAAAAGCATTGCGTACCGTAGGGCATACGGGAACATACGCTTTGGGAGATTTGCAAGGGGCTGTGTGCGGAATTCAGTTCCGCACCTTGTAAGCCCCGCCCTCTTGGGCGATTGCTTACGGGCTGTCGTCTAATGGTGAGTCGATGAACAAAGAATCCCCCGTTACACCGCAAGGTTAACGGTGGGAGTTGTCAAATAACATATTTTATCTAGTTTAATAACTGACGTTACGCACTCATTCATCTGTTAAGTTTTATTAGGTTTCAGGTATCAGGATCAGGTTTTAGGTTTGCTCCGTGTCATATAATTCTAAAGCATAATAATTATATTCTTTTTTTTCTTGAAGGGCGATGCCAAAGGCACGCTGCGCGATCGCCTCTTTTCTCTCTACGCAGATCGCACCGATGTAATTATCCGTTAAATAAAAATTATCAATTTCCCACTGGGGATGATTATTCGTCACAAAATTGATGGTATCTAATCCCCCAGATAAACCTTCCCCAATGGCTTTTAAATAGGCTTCTTTTTTTGTCCAAAACTGATAAAATATCTCGTTTTGTGTTCCAGAAGTCAATGATTTTAAATATTGATATTCTTCCTCAGTAAAAAATCTTTTTGCGATGGGTAAAAGGGTTTTATTAGTATCAATTAATTCTAAATCTACACCGATATTTCTTCGACTAAATCCATAAAATATGTATTGATTTTTATGGGATAAGTTAAACTGTATATTAATATTATTGATTTTTGAATCTAAACTAGGCTTACCTTTTTGATTATAAATAAACTTAATTTTTTCTGGTTTTATGGCCAAATATTGACTTAGAATAACTCTTAATAAACCTCTACTAATAAAAGCTCTTTCTTGTCCTTCTTGTTTATAAAAAGACTCAGCTTTACTAATTTCATCATCAGCTAAAATACTTTTAAAATAAGGAATAAAATCTATAAAATTATTAGTGTTGCCATAAAAAATATGAACATCATAAGGAGATAAAATAAGCGGAGAAAGAGAGACAAAAGGATAATGTTTGAGGGATTTAATAGCCATTAAGAATTAAGAATAAGGAGAAGTTCATTGTTTATTAGACATCTCCAATAATAGACATTTTAAGGGCTTAAGCCCTTACTACGAGCCAGTAAAAAATAATTTCTGGAGATGTCTATTATTCATTAGACATCTCCATCAATCGGGCTAGAAGCCCGAAATACGGTGCGAAAATCATAATTTCTGGAGAAGTCTATTACTTAAATAATTCCCTCTAATTCCAACTCCTCAATCATCTGTAAACCACGGGGATCACCTAATTTTAATAATGCCATTTTCGCATCTTCTTTAACCCCTAAATCCTCATCCTCCACTAATGCCTCAATTAAAGCGTCGATGGCCGTGGCATAGACAACATTATAAGGTAACTCACGACACAGTTGCCCGATCGTCCAACCGCAGTTACTTCGCACCGCAGGAACTTCATCTTGTCTTAAGGCTTTTATTAACACCGGTAAAGCTGCGATCGCATCTTCATAATTTAACTTAGCAATGTTTGCCAAACTACTAGCCGCCCATAAACGCACAGCACTAATATCAGTTTTGAGACAGTGTAAGAGAGGTTGAAAAGCACGGCGATCGCCATTATTGCCCAAAGCCCACACAATACCCTTACGCACATAACCATTCCAATCATTTTCGAGAGTATGAATTAAAGGGGATACAGCACTTTCATCAGTATTACGACCAAGGGCATAAGCGGCACTCACCCGAATTAAAGGGCAACTATGAGTTAAAAGTTCAATTAAAATGGGAATCGCTCTGGGTTCGCTAATTTCGCAAAAAGCCCGAACAGCTTGGATTTGCTCCTGTTTATTATTGCTACTAATTAACTGTAACATTAATTCAGGATCAGGAGCAGGAGAAGTCTCAACCTCAATTTCGTCTAATGGATCGAGGTCGGAATCAAAATCAATAGCAGTGTGCTTTAAACTTGGATCATTCATATAAACTCATGATACAGGATTAGCTCCCAGAGGTTAACAGTTTAGTGTCAATTATGACGAAAAATTATCAAGAAACAACTATTTTACCACAATTTCTAAGCGCGATCGCCCTCGGCAGTAACTTAGGAGACAGTGAAAAAACATTAAACCAAGCCATTATAACCCTCAACGACACCGAAGGTATAGAAATAGTTAATCATTCTCAATGGTATCAAACCAAACCCATAGGACCTCCCCAACCCGACTATTTAAACGGTTGTGCCTTAATAAGAACGATTCTTAATCCAGAAGAATTATTACGAACTTTGTTAAAAATAGAGCAAGAATTTGGCAGAGAGAGAAAAGAAAGATGGGGAGCTCGCACCCTCGACTTAGATATAATCTTCTATGGAGACTTGATTTTAAATACTTCTGAACTAGAAATACCTCATCCGAGAATGAGAGAAAGAACTTTTGTACTTGAGCCTTTAGCAGAAATTTATCCCCATTGGCGCGATCCAGTTACAGGCTTAACAGTGTCTCAGTTATGGGCAAAACTTTTTTAGTTTACTTAGGTATTGCATCTTGCAATGCTAAATCTCTTTTAATGCCAATCTAGGGAATGTTGCGAAAACATTCCCCTATCCCATACTTTTGGGGAGTCAATTGCTCTTGTCGGATACTATTTGACGTGGGGAAAGTGGGATTAAACATCAATAACTGTGATCCAATCTTTGTAAATAGGATCTCTATTTTCAGTAATTTGAGTGAGTTTTTCCTTTAATTTCATCGTGATTTTTTTATCCGTAGGAAGATTGTAATTTTCGACTCTTTTGACGGGAGTAATTTTTGCCGCCGTACCACATAAAAATACCTCATCGGCAATAAATAATTCTGTTTTATCAATCTCCCTTTCTTCGATTTCAATACCCAAATCTTTAGCAATAGTAATAACACTATCTCTAGTGATACCTTCTAATATATCTTGATCTACATTCGGAGTAATCAATTTATTATTTCTCACCATAAATATATTCATCCCCGTAGCTTCACAAACTTTGCCTTGAGAATTCATTAAAATTGCCTCATCAAAACCACTATCTACCGCCTCAGTTTTGGCTAAAGCTGAAGTTATATAAGCACCACTAATTTTTCCCCGCAAAGGTAAACTGCGATCTTCTTGACGATACCATGAACTAATACGACAACTAATGCCATCAGGAGAAAGATAATCTCCCATTTCTAAACCATAGACGAAAAAGTTTTTTTCGATATTATGTAATCTGGGGGCAATGCCTAAATCTGAAGTATAAACGAAAGGGCGAATATAGAAAGGTTTAGTTGGTTTATTTTTACTGACAAAATCTTTGATAACCGTCTTAATTTTCTCGGGGGATAAATCATAGTGTAAATATCTAGCACTATTACTTAACCGATGACAATGACGATCTAAGCGAAATAATAAAACCTGCTGAGGATTTTGGGGATTAATTGTACCCCTCAAACCGCCAAAAGCACCTGTACCGTAGTGTAATCCGTGAGTAGCAATAGAAATTTTCGCATCCGCAAAAGGAATAAATTGACCTTCAAAATAGGCTATAGGTAAGAAATCGGGCATCATTCGCTATAAAAATATTTAATATTTATTGATTCGATCTAAAACAGAGATCTTTTGATAATATCATTAAATTTACAGATAATGGTAGAGAAGAGGCAACAGGGGCAGGGCAAAGGTTTTTTGTGACATCAGGTTATGACCTTGCCAATATATTTCATTTAATCTTCATTGTACCAAGGTTTTGTAGAGTTTTTTGGTAGAACTAAGATTCTGGAGTTTCCCCTCAAATGTGGAAAGTTCTATATTTTTTGGCTTGACTATATCATTAAGTCAGGATAGTTATTTTTTCAGAACAGTTAATTAATTTGAGGGAGAAAAATCAAAGCACTAAACTATGAACTTTTAAGCTGTCACCAACTCTTCAAGCATAGCCGTGATGTTTTGAGAAGCATAGACTTTGGGGAAACCTCTGTCAATTTCTCTCATAGTGGCTTGTTTCGCCTCTAATGCTGTTTGTAGAACTCTCATGGCTTCTTTTGGCTGCCCTGCACCACAGAAAAATAAATCCGCAGCAAAGTAACCATATTCAGGCCATGTGTGAATAGCAATATGAGATTCCGCTAAAGTAACGGTTGCTGTAACCCCGTGGGGACTAAATTGGTGTACACACATATCTATTAAAGTGGCTTTACCTGCTTTAATGGCATCTAACAAACCTTGACGGATTCTTTCTGGACTATTTAAAAGATCCGCAGGGGCTTGCCAAGCATCGACGACTATATGTGTACCCACTTTGTTCATTCTTCTCAACTCACTCCATACTGTTTTTGCTAATAGGGACAATTGATTTTTAAGGATTTCTGCCTCTTAATCTCCTGCTGATGTATGTTTTTTGTTTTTTATTTATCAGGTTAAGAGAATGTAAAGACGAAAAATCACTCAGCTAACTAGCATATACAATACTTGTCAAAAGTGTCAAGAGGGTAAACAAAATTAACAATGAACAATGAACAATTAATAAACTGATTTCTCCCCATACTCCCCATACTCCCCACTCCTTACTCATTACTTCTCATCCTTATCGTATTCATCTCTTTCGTCTTTTTCTTGCTTAATTCCCTGATAAGTAAAACCTAAAACAAATCCCAAAATACCGCCTCCGATAATAACAATATTACGCCGTTGTTCTCTTTGAGATATTTCTGAGACGGCTAACCCTAACATTAAACCGATTAAAGCCGTCATAATTCCTGAAAAAAACATCATTTTTAAATTCATATTTCCTCTTTTTTTCTATATTTTTATCGTAAAAAATCTGTGTTTTTAAACAAAAATAAAAGAATATAATAATAATAGCACGGTGAATATAAATAAGATGTGATTTGCCCAGTCGTCAAATTTCCAATCTTTAAACATACTAAATTATCTCCTATTTTTTGAAATTTTAGTGTTTTAATTTCCAAAGAAAACTAGAAACAAAATTAGTTAAACTGTGAGCGACAATGGGTATTAATAAATTACCTGTCACATAAACACTGTAACCTAATACAAATCCAATGGCGATCGCCCATACCACATAATGCCAACTACTAACTTCACTCCAGTGTAAAACACCAAAGAAAACACTAGAAATAATTAAAGCTAACCAATCATAACCGAAAGCAGGAAGCATAACTCCTCTAAATAATAATTCTTCACTTAATCCAGGTAATAAACCCACCCAAATTAAATCAACAAAGACAAGGGGAGAAATGACGAAATCTAAGTATTTTTCGGCACTAAGACCATATTCTTGCCACACTCTGGTTAAAATACTACTGGCTAAAACAATGCCTCCTGCGATGAAAAAACCTGTAAAAAAGTCTTGAGTGTTAAATTTTACGGGAATAATATTGATTTTGCCTAATTTTTGCCATACCTGAGCGATAATTAGCAGAATTAGGGCTGTTATACCCATAAAACCTAGTATCTGTGTACGAGTTAAAGATTGTAAGTTATGTTGATTGCCTTCTGTCATGAACAATAAATATTTATAGAGTGTGTCTAGTTTTTTATCTATATCTCTTAATTCTAACCTCTAAGTTTCCTTGGTAAAGGTCGATCGCCTCTGATACGATAATGAAGATAGTCTTCTAAGATGCGATCGTGATCAAAACAAAGATTAGAGGGAATATCAGAAATAGAGAAAATCGCCAAGTTTTTGGCATCATCAGCAGGGTAAGGTTGCCCCATAGCTTCAGCAATAAAAACCACGCTTAAGGTATGCTTGCGCACGTCTCTAGTAGGATCTGAATAGACATATAATAAATCAAGAAGTTGAATATCGAGACAGGTTTCCTCTTTTGCTTCCCTAGTTGCTGTTGTTTCCACACATTCCCCATAATCCATAAATCCCCCCGGAATTGCCCAACCAAAAGGCTCATTTTTTCTTTCAATCAGAATAATCGGACGATGGGGGCGATCTTTCAACTCGATGATTATATCAACGGTGGGAGCAGGATTTTTATATTGTTGCATTATCTTTACAATTAACAATTAACAAAGCTATTCTTAATTCTAAATTCTCGTTAAATGACTTTGAATCTGATTCTGCTGTAAAATCTTTTTCAATCTTAGTGCCTGATGATGATACATTTTTACTGGTAAAAGGCAAGGTAGGTTATCCATTGTTTCTTTTGCCGTTTTTAATGAGCATCCTGAAATACGAGAAATAGCACCAGTACCATCAAAAATCCCCATCTTCGACTTAACAGACAAAATTTCTAACTGCCATTGCTTGAGATGAGGTTTGCCTAATTCAATGGCTTTTAATCCCTCAATAGTCGCTAAGACAATCAATAAATCCCCTCCCGCTAAACGTATGTCATCAGAGGGTAAAGTTGTAGGAGAGGCATCAAGATGACTTTGATAGATAACGGGAATCACTCCATAACCATAGGCAACTTCCGATAATAATAAGCCTTGTAAGGTATCATTTTCTTCAATATGATATTGAGTAACGAGAATAGTTTGCTGTTGTAAACGAGATAACCCGAGGATATTTTCGCCAAAAGCCGCACCAGTAAACGCTTCTGCCGCCGCCATATAAGGGTCAATTATTGTAGCATCTGGTAACAGTTGACTTAAATTTTCTGTTAAGGTATCTCCATTAGTACGAATGACTAACTGACAATGGGGGTTAATTTTTTGACTCAGTAAGGCAATTTCAATGTTGATAATATCATCATCAGTAACGATAATCATACTTTGAGCTTTGTGTAAATGTGCCAGTTTCAGGCTATCGGTTAAACTATGACCAGAAATTAAGGGTATAGTTAAAGTGGTAGAAGTCTCTGTGATGGGATTAAGGGTTATGGCTAAGACTGGTTTTTTTAATTCCTGCAATTTTTCCGCTACTTTCTGCCCTAATCTGCCAAAACCGACTATAACAACGTGGTTTTCTTTTGGTATTGGTGGACGTTTACTGTTAAACTGAAATTTAGAGGATAATAGTGCTTCTGTTAAAAGAGCGTACAATACCCCCACAAAAGCAGTACCTGTTAAAGTGACACCGAGACTAAATAATTGTAACCATCCGGGTAAATCGGTTAAAGGTTCGAGGGGAGAAAATAAGTCGGCATAACCTCCCAATAATAATATTGCTGTGACATAAAATGCTGAGACAAAACTGATAGATGGATAATAAAAATGAAAAAGTATTGTTCCAATGATTAATAATAAGATTACTACTAATCCACATACTAAGGCTACTCGTCTTATTTGTTGTTTGCGATTCAACTGCCAAAATTCTTTCAGGTAGCGATTAAATCGTTGTTGAATATGGGTAATAGAGTTGATGATATTTTGAGATAATTTTCCCTGAGATGAATTGTTATCATAACCCTTTGTCATTAAGTAGTTGTCTTGGGTTTCTACATAGACGATGGTGTCTTGAGGTTGCAACTTGGCTTCGGGATTCCATTGATAGAAATTAATCTCTGTTTCGGGGAAGTTATGGTGATAATGGGTGATAATGCGGCGATGACGGGTGTTTAATTCTTCTAGGGATTTATAACTATACCAAGGATGGTGAGGAGGCATTTGCAAACGATTAATTCTCATTTTGCCTCCTTCTAAGTCTAAAAAGCCGATGGTGTCTTTTCCTAATGCTGATAAGGCATAAGCGTTAGCTGGTAAGTGTTTGGGTTCGTAAGCGACAAAGTTACCTAATTGATTACTTAATAAATAGTTGAGATTTTCTCGATCGCTCCTTACAATTAAACGAGTATGGGGATTTAATGTTCTAAGCGCGATCGCAGTTTCGATATTAACTTTTTCAACGGTAGTGACAATTAAAGCCGCACGAATTTGAGGGATAGGAAGTTGAGAGAGAATATGTTGTTGACTACAATCACCGATAATCAATTCCTCGAGAGATTCTTGTACATTTTTTACCTCCCAATCGGAAGGGGGTTTTTTTTCAATAGCAATCACTTTCACGCCGAATTTTTTTAAAGCAATAACACAATTTTGCCCTAAATATCCCAAACCACAAACTAAAAAATAATCCATAAAAACACCCTTTATCTATAAATTAATTAACTAATAATTATCAAAGAAAAAAAGAAAAGTTAAGAGATTAATTGCCAAATTTTATGATGACAGTAATCAAGCAAATTAAACCAGCTATATAATTGAAGAAAGAAGGATGATATTCTAGCTTAAAATAAGGATTATTAGAACTATTATTTTTGAGAAAATTATTAATTTCATTAACTTTATTTATAGTGTCAGATTTGCTATAAATATAATCATTTTTTAGAGAAACTTTACCCATACTGCTCATTAAATTGATTCTATAACCAGTGGTATCTTCAAGAGCAATTTTTTCGACTTCTGCCTTTTTTAATTGAGTCAAATTAACTGTTTGTTTCCTTAATAAACTACGTCTAAAAATCTGACAATTAACATAATTTGATTCTAAACGTTCACAGTCTAGGATAACAGATTCATTGTGCAAGATCAAAAAAACTCCTGTTATAGCAAACAAAGAAACAACAAAAAAAAGAGATAATAAATTTGAGTAGCCAATTTCTGAGATTTCTAAATCAAGAATATGTGATGTTTTCTTTACAATTTTCATATTGGGATAATTTCTAATTATTATTTCTTTTGAATTCTTAAAAAATCGTTGATACTATCTTTAATATCTGTATATTGGTTTTTATTTTCCTCTCTTCCCTCTAGTAAAGCGATAGATAAAGGAAGAGAATAACGGATTTTTGACACCTGCAAATCAAGAATCCCCGATGTTTGCTTAACAATTTTTAGATTTGGATTAGAAGATGTTAGTATCTGGTTAATTGTGCTACTAATTCCCATATTGTATATATCATTTAGCTCAATAAAACTCTTTAGCTAAGTTCAGTTTAAACCACGAAGATTAAGTTAAAGTTAAGTTGTTTTTCAACAAATATTTTTTCATTATTTCTCAGGATATTGAGCAATAATTTGTCTTTGACGAGTAAATAAAATCACTTCTACTTTGACGGAAAAGTCACTATGATTAAGAATATACTTTTCTGAATTTTTAGCTATTTTCTCTGCTATATAATTATATATTTTTTCTGTCCAATTACTGTTATTCTTAATATCAAATTCTTGTAAAATTTCTAAAGCTGATTCTGTCGTTTTTGCGGTGAATAATAATCTACAGACATCTTGGTTTAACCCCAAAAAAGATGCGATCGCAGTTAAAATTTCTAGTCTGCCATCGGCTAAATGATGATGAGTATGAAAAATATTACCTGCTAATTTGATTAATTTACCATGATAACCGAGGAGAATAATTGACTTAATTTTAGCATGAGAAGCGGTTACTAACATTGAGCCTAACCAGTTAGCAGTCTTAACTAATTGAGAGGGATTAAAGCCTAATTTAACCGCTAAATCTAAGCCATTTTCTCCAATACAAAACACTAATTGATCATGATTTTTACTCTTATCAATTAACTCTTGCTGATATAATTCTAACTGTTCTTTGCTAGTTAAAGGCTGAGAGATTCCACTCGTACCTAATAAGGATAAACCATCAATGACACCAAAAGCAGAATTAGAGGTTTTTTCTGCCAGTTTTTTCCCTTCAGGTAAGATAATTTTTACATCTACTAAATAAGTAATTTTTAAGTTATTTAAAATATTAAATTCTAAGAGTTTTTGAGCATAATTATAAATAGCAGATTTATAATCTAAATCAACAATTTTACCTACCCCTTCTCCTCCTTCAATGATAATTTTTGTTTCCTGATAAGGAGTGAGGGTAACCAAAGCCCAAATGGGGGTATTGCGAGTTATATCTAAATTTTCACCCGGCTGCGATCGAGTAATTGCTAATACTTGATTATCACTAATTTTGGCAATTTGTTCAATGTTAATATAGGCTTTTTCTGGTGGATTAATTAAATCAATTTCTACCAAATTATCCTGTAAATTATTCTCTAAATATCTAATGGCAGCCACTGCTGAAGCAGTAGCAAATACAGGTAAAGTATAGCCCGACTTTTTTATCATCTTTTTTATCATGTTAATAATTATTCATTGTTAATCCAATTTTTAATTATTTATGTTATAATCGTTAATGCCTATTGGAGAGGTGGCAGAGTGGTCGATCGCGCTCGACTTGAAATCGAGTGACTAGAAATAGTCCGTGGGTTCAAATCCCACCCTCTCCGTTATCCACTTTCTTTATCTTAAACGGATTGGTGTCCTCTTAACTGTACAGTGACAAATTATTTGTCATCGGTAACAGATTAGTGTCGTCTTAACAAATTTGGCTTGTTTTAAAATATTTCTTAATGTGCCTTCTTTAATTTCTCGATGATGAGGAATCGTTGTTTTAGCCTTTGTTTCAGGATTAAACCAAATTTCATGTTTGCGAAGCAACACTTTGTGTTCTCCTTTAGCACTACGATAAAATTCAAACCCTAATTTATTTAACTTTTGAGTAACTTTTTGATAAGAAAAACCTGATAGTCTGCCCATTATATAGCAATCAGGAATGATTTGTGAGATTTTAATGGAAAACGATTCTCCCCTCGCCCTCTGGGAGAGGGGTTGGGGGTGAGGGCAGATAGTATTATGTTCTCATGACTGATTCCTGATTGCTATACCTCCATGAATAGAGGATATTCAAACACAGCAGGAATATCTTTAATGGTATTTTGATGAGTGGTTTCTTGCTCTAATTCTAATAAAATCTTAGCTATATCTTGAGCAATTTCAATTACTTCTTCTATGGTTTTTCCTTCGGCAACTAAACCTTCTAAATCATCGCTAGTGGCAACAAAATATTCTTCTTTATCTTCTATAAATTTTTCGATTTTTAATCTAATTAATGTTTTCATAATTTCCTCCTTTTAAAATCTAGTCTGAGTCTAATTCTTTGCCCATTTATTCCCCCTTTCTCAAGGGGGGTTAGGGGGGATCATTTCCTCAATTATTGCTACAATTCCCTCTAAATTACTTAAAACTTCTTCATTAGTAAATCTAATTACTTTTAATTCATATCCTTCTAATATTTTACTTCTTTGTAGGTCAGATTCTTGAGCATTTTCTTGATAATGACTTTCTCCATCGACTTCAATTACTAATTTTAATTGAGGACAATAAAAGTCAACAATAAAGTTATCAATGGGGCGTTGTCTATATACTCTAAATTTAAAATTTCTTAAATAATCATACCAAAGTTTTTTCTCTGCTTTGGTCATATTTTTTCTTAATTCTTTTGCCCTAGTAACAAGATTTTTATTATATGGTAAATAGTTCATTTTTATCCTTCCAACTCCCTTTAATAATTTGGATTTGATCCCCCCAACCCCCCTTAAATAAGTTGATTTGATCCCCCCAACTCCCCTTAATAATTTGGATTTGATCCCCCCAACCCCCCTTAAATAAGTTGATTTGATCCCCCCAACCCCCCTTAAATAAGGGGGGCTTTTTTTAATCTGAGTCTAATTCTTTACCCATGCGATACTTTATATCATAGTTAATGATAAAGTCTAATTCTTCCTCACTAAAGCCATAATGTTGGGCTAATATTTTATCTATTTCATCTATTATTGATTTTGATTTCTTAGGGTAATATTCATCATAAATTACTTGCCCTGTGGTTTTATAGTTACATTCTTTTCTGACAGAATTTACTCGTAAATCTTCCATTAATTCTTCTGCTAATTTGCCTAGTTTTTCTTTAATTGAGTTATTCATTTTATCTAATCCTACAGGAAAATTATTAATTTCTCTTGCCGTTAAATCTCGACAATTAGAAAGTATAATAAACCACCAATAAAATAAGGAACTATTTAACATTGAGACAATCGTTAAAGAATCTATTTCTGTTTTAAAGAAGATTGATTTTAGATGAGATGATATTTGTTCGCCGTCTTTTTCATTCCAGAAATAAGGTGTAAAATTCATGGCACGAATCCAATAACGAGGGGCATTATGAAAATAAATTATTTGTTCTTTATCTAGGAATTTATTTAAAGTTTTATATTTGTTTAATTTATCCCAAATTTGATTTTCTAATAAGTTATGTAATTTAGGTAAGGAATTAGTAAAATTGATTGTTGATATATCAGTATATTCTAAGCAATTAAATAAACTTTCTCTTAATTCTTGATACCAACGATAATATTTAGATGAATAACTATTTTTAGTATTCTGTTGATTATTAATATTTTGTTGATTATTAATACTTTGTTGATTTTTATTAGCTTGTTGATTTCTGAGTATATAAATTGCTAATCTTTGATCAACTCCATCAAATAATTTAGACGGGCGAATACAATAAGTTGATAACCAAAGATGAGATTTTTTTGTTAATTCTGCTTGTAAAGTTTCCATTCTATCAGTACAAATAGCTGAATGAGGAATAATCATCCCTGTTAAAGCTAAAGGATGTAAAAATTTATTACTTCTCTCAATTATAAAAGCATATAAATTGCCACATTTTTCAGTTTCATAACCTTTAATTTCATAATCCTTTTTCACTTTGCTATATTCCACATAGGGAGGATTGCCGATAATGACATCAAAACCCCCATTATTAATAATCGAATAAAACTCGGTAAACCAATGGAAAGGTTGATGAGAAGTTAACCATTTTTCATAGTCTTTTTTCTTCTTAATATCAACGCCATATTCTTTAGCTAAATATTGATTTAATTCTTCATTTAAACTTGCTAAATTTTCCTTTAATTTTGCTTTTGTTTCGCTAAAATTAACGCCTTCAGTTTGGGTTTGAATACTTCTAAAAGTTTGATAAACCTCGCTGACTGCCTTAGCTTTAGCGTTTATCACCGCCATATCATCATATAAATCTAGTTTACCTTGTCGATCGCCCTTAACCGCTTTTTCTACTTCTTGATAGTTAGCAAAACCCACTAAACTATTGCCCGATCGAATGTTAAAATCAATGTCAGGTAATGGCTCAATGCCGTAACCATAATTTTGATTCCCCCTTCCCCCTGTAGTAAGATTTGATCCCCCCATACCCCCCTTAGTAAGGGGGGCTTCCATTTGAGAAGCTAATTTGAGGAATAATCGCAGTTTACAAACTTCCGTTGCTTCCTCCATAATATCTACCCCATAAAGGTTATTAAGGATGATATTTTTGAGGATAAAATATTTTTTGTTAATGTGACTTCTAACGTTGGCTAAAATGCCTTGAAATTCCTTGATAATTTTCTGAACTTCCCTTTTTGATCCCCCTGTTTCCCCCTTAGTAAGGGGGACTTTTTCCGAATTGACTCCCCCCTTTGTTAAGGGGGGTTGGGGGGGATCATTCTCGCTTTTTGATCCCCCTGTTTCCCCCTTAGTAAGGGGGACTTTTTCCGAATTGACTC
>CAYPDC010000067.1:7115-7738 GCA_964409355.1 uncultured Cyanobacterium sp. | reverse complement strand
CCCCCTTTGTTAAGGGGGGTTGGGGGGGATCATTCTCACTTTTTGATCCCCCTATATCCCCCTTAGTAAGGGGGACTTTTTCTTCAACAAATTCCTGCATTCTTTCTAAACAACCTTCATAAAGAGGATAAAGAATGTTTAAAGCTGAGAATAAAAAAGCACCACTGCCACAGGTTGGATCTAAAATAGACATAGTGGCTAATTTTTCATAGAAAATCTTGAGAGTTAAGGGTGAATTGATAGCAGAAATAGCATCTTGGGCAAATTGTCTAATATTAAGATTGTAGGTAATTAAATCATTAATAGAAGTAATTTCACCATTAATTAATTTTTCCTTAATTTCAAAATAACGGTTTCTTCTAGCAATAAATTCTCGCCAAATTTCTGTAGGTAAGCCATAATTTTCATCAGCAGTTTGATTCCAGTTTTCTCTCTGAGAAACATCATTTATGCCTTTGGCAATGTCATCAAGTAAGGGTAAATTTACACCTTTTTTCACTGCATCATAAATATATCGATCGGGGTTTTCTGCTAATAATTGAAATATGGATAATCCCCCCAAACCCCCCTTAATAAGGGGGGCTTTTTCTGAGTTTTCCTGCTTAATAAGGGGGGCTTTTTCT
>CAYPDC010000067.1:6428-7015 GCA_964409355.1 uncultured Cyanobacterium sp. | reverse complement strand
CTTAATAAGGGGGGCTTTTTCTGAGTTTTCCTGCTTAATAAGGGGGGCTTTTTCTATATTTACTCCCCCCTTTCTCAAGGGGGGCGGGGGGGGATCTAATTCTCTTAATACTGCATCGAATAAGTAGGGAATAATGCAGTTTTTAGTAATATATTCGGTGATGTCTTCTTTGGTATAATATGCCCCCATTTGCTTCTGGTTGATATATTTCTCGAAGATGTAACCTAAAACATCGGGGTTAATTTCGTTATCGGATTTTAAGGGGCGATCGTCCAAATGCCAGTTATACTGATCAAAGAAAGTAAATATTTTCTCGAAGGCTTCGTCTTTAATTTCAATTTTAGGATACTTATTTTCAAGGGGATGAATTTCAAATAATCCACCGTTTAAATAGGGTATTTTGCCTAATAATTTATCTAATTCTGGGGTACGATTTTGACTACCTAAACCATCGTGAAATAATCTCAATAAAAAGTAGCGATAGAAAGTGTAAAAATTAGCCCTCACCCCCTGCCCCTCTCCCACGGGGAGAGGGGAGTTTAATTCTCCTAAATCCCCCTTAGTAAGGGAGACTTTTCCCGTATTTA
>CAYPDC010000067.1:0-6328 GCA_964409355.1 uncultured Cyanobacterium sp. | reverse complement strand
CTCCCCCCTTATTTAAGGGTAATTTTTCTGTATTTACTCCCCCCTTATTTAAGGGTAATTTTTCTGTATTTACTCCCCCCTTATTTAAGGGGGGTTGGGGGGGATCATTTTTAACCTCATTTAGTTTATTTCTAAGATAATGTAGATCACTATTTAAAAAGCCTTTTTTCTGGATAAAATAGACAAACATTAAGCGATTAAGCATTAAAGATGCGTACCATTCTTTATCAAAATCAACGGTTATTCCTTCAATAAAACCTAAGAATTGACTATGTTCTTTCTTAAATTTATCATAAAACTTCTTAGTAACTTTATCAACATCAAAGGCTTGTCTAGTGCGCGATCGCACCTCAGTTAAATTAAGTTTTTCTTCTTCATCTAAGTCAATATAAATAGTATCTAATATCTGTAATAAAGCCTCTTTTTTATGGGTAGAATATTCAACAGTACGATTAGCTAAGGGTTGATTAGCTTCTTTTTTTACCCATTGCCATTTTTGATTTTTGTCTAACTCAGAAGCATAAATAATAAAATGTTCATAGGAATATTTACTAATTTCTTTATCAATTTTTTTGAGGGTAGCAGAAAGGGGAATTGACTGATTTTCTAATAGACATAAAAAAACATTAAAACCTCTTTTATCAGCAATAGGTGTTAAAGTAAATATTTGCTCATCAATAGTGATATATTTTTCGGTATCATCTTCGGGATAATCCCACCCTAATTCTTCAATAAACAGTGATTCAAAGTTAAACTTATCAAGATATTGGGTAACATTTTTACGGTTAATTTTCATGATAATTATTAACTAATAGTTAGGATAAATTTTCTTCAATAATAATTTGTTCAATAGTAGTTTTTAGGGAAGGTATTTTCGTTTGAATAATATCCCAAATTGTTTCATCTTCTAGGGAAAAATAAACATGAACAAGAATATCTCTTAATCCTGCTATTTTCCGCCATTGAATTTGATTATATTTGTTCCTAATTTCTAAAGGAACTTTCTTTACTGCTTCGCCAATAATTTGCAAGTTTCGGATCACTGCATCATACACTAACTCATCATTTGTAAAACCATCATAATTAAGTTGTTCTGTGTAACGAATAATTTTATCGCAACAGTTAATTATATCATCAAGATAAAGTCTTAAACTACGAGACATAAATTAAATCTTTTTCCACATTATTAATAATTTGAGGTTTGAGCATTTTTTTTGTTACTAAGTCCACAGATAAACCGAGATTATCTTCAAAGAAAAACTTTAAATCCATATAGCGATCGAAGGTAACTTTATCTTCAAATTCTACCAATAAATCAACATCACTATCAATGGTAGATTCCTCTCTAGCAAAAGAACCAAAAATTGCGATCGAATGAACACCATAACTTTTAATGGTAGATAAATTTTGTTTAATAAAATTAATTAAAGATTCTTTATTCATATTAGATTAAATTTAAGCAAGTAAAAGTTTAATAGTTATAGATTTCTTTAACATTTAATGTATTATAATTTTTATAATGTTCTTAACTTTTAAATAAATTAATAAGTAATAATTCACTCATTTAAACATAATAAACTGTTCAAATTAATGTCAATGACAGTAATAATTGAAATAGCAATTTTTTGCATTTCTTCTTCAGAAATTATACCAATTTTTTTTTGAAAACGTTGAATGTCAACTCCTCTTAATTGGATAGTATCTACAGCAGAAATTTTGGTTAAATTATTGGTAGGATTAGGTATAATTTGAACGTGCCAAGGATTTTGACTAAAGTGGCTTTTCCAATCAGTAATCGGGGCAATTAGTTTTAATGGTAGCTTACCAATGGCATCGGAATTAATCACGACAACAGGACGAATTTTTTTGATTTCAACCCCTAAAGTGGGCTCTAAATTAACTAACCATATCTCTCCTTTTTTGGGCAAAATTGCTTTAGTAGTCAATGAAATCTCCTCCGCTTAAATCTTGCCATTCTTGATTTTCTTGATAATGGGATAACATTTTTTCCGCACTTTCTCTTAAAGTTTTTGCCCTTTCCTCTGGTGATAGCTTTAAAATAGCTAATCTTTCTTGAATTGTTAAATCTTTATCACCTAAATTAGACGATTGTTTTTGAGGATTAGATAACCGTTGATATTCTTCGACTGATAACATTACAGCAACCTGTCGCCCTTGCTTTTCAATTAAGACAGGCTCTTGTCTTGCCCAATCCAAGAGCATTCCAAAACTATTTTTTGCCTCCGTAGCGGTTAAAGTTTTCATAATTTGACAAGGTTAGTTGACTATTTTAGCTAATAATAGCAGATTTTTTCTTAAATTTTTAGTAGATTCTCTTACCATTTAGCATGATGATAGTTAGCTAAAATATTGTTGTCTTTTGTGATAAGTATGTCATGGTTAATTAAAGCATTAGCAACTATTAATCGATCGAAAGGATCTCTTGTCCAATTAATAGTTAAAGCCTGAGTTACAATAGAATTAAAATTGCGTTGACAAATGTTTAAACCGATGCGAGTTGATAAATCATTTAAAATATCATCAGCAGAAACTGTTATTCTTTCAATTTCATAAAGATATTGCAATTCTAGCCTGACAATGGGGGAAATATAAATTTCTTCTTGATTAATTAAAGACTTTGCCGTGTCACTTATTTTTTCAATCAATCCCCCATAAAGCCACACCACCACATGAGTATCAAGGTAAATCAAGATTTATTTCTCCTTCCCAAGTTAAATTGACAATATCATCAGGATTACCACAAATGACATCAGGACGTGATATAAGATTGTCTAGTTTATGCACTTTTTCTACGGGGGTGATTTGTAGAATTTTGCCACCTCGATTAATCTGTATCGGTACGCCAGTATTGATAACTTCATCGAGTAGATTATAAAGGTTTTTTCTGAGTTGGGTGGGGGTAATACTTTTCATGGGCAATTTAACGTACATTATTTATATTATAGAATGTACATTATCAAAATAATCCTAAAGAACAAATAATTTGATTGTCTCTAACTTGCTTATCCTCATGGGTGACACATAAAGCGGAATCTTCCCAGAGAGATACCACCATATTCGCTAATTGTTCATCCTTAATACCACTCCTTAATTGACGGTTTAAACGGGCGATCGAACTTTCTCTGAGGGGATAGTTATAGATGTCTTCCACAGCTTTAATGAGATTATCCCATTGTTGTCCTTGAGCCAAAAGAGGAGTATGGTTTTTGATGTAGTCAATATAGCCATTAAGACGAGTATAGGTTTTAGCCCTTGCACCGTTAGGGCTTCCCAATTTACCGCCTCCTGCCATTTTCTTTTGCTGTTGGGTGATAATTTTTGCCCCTTTATCCACTAAATCAAAATGATGGGGATGACGTGCGATCGCTTCTGTTTCTAATTCACAACGGGCTAATCGTAAAATACGGCTTTGAGATTGAGTAACGCTATTACCGTTTTCATCCACATAAGCCAAAGCATCAACCCCATCACTGGTACGCATATACATTAAAACTCCTTGAGGATTTTCTGATCCCCCTATTTCCCCCTTAGCAAGGGGGACACTACCTTCTAACTCCCCCCTTATTAAGGGGGGTTGGGGGGGATCTAAATCCCTTATTAAGGGGGGTTGGGGGGGATCTAACTTTTTAGTAGAATAAATAACATTAGGTAACTGCTCGATTTTTTGGGCAATGTCTGGATGTTTTTCCTTTGCTGATTCCCAAATACTCAAGGCTTCTGAAACTAAATCCACCTCATTATCTTCTACATCATCGAGAATACCTGCTTTTTCATGGTATAAATCCAAGACGACATTATCATTACCCCCCTCAAAAAATACCTCATCCGTGCCGACAACTTCTGCATTTTCCTGTAAACGATTGATTAATCTTCCCCGTAAATTAATTAATTCTTCCACTCCATCCGCAGGTAAGAAAGAATAACAGAGGATTTCATCAGCAGTTTGCCCGATGCGATCGACTCTCCCCGCCCGTTGAATTAAGCGAATAATCGCCCAAGGTAAATCATAATTAACGATAATGCGACAATCTTGTAAGTTTTGCCCTTCCGATAGTACATCCGTTGCAATTAAAATTCTTAATTCTTGTTCAGGGGGGAAATTTTTATTATTACTTTTAGGGCTAAATCTTTGAGCGAGAATAGTAGGATTTTCCGATTTGCCAGTGGCACAAGCAAAGTTGGTTAAACCTAATTCCCTTAACTTTTCTTTTAAATAATTAACAGTATCAGCAAATTGAGAAAAGATTAATATTTTTTCTTCGGGATGAGTTTTAGTAATTAATTGGTATAAAGCTAATAATTTTTGATCATTTTTAGTAGTCCATTCTGGAGAATTATTTAATATTTTCAGTAAATTATGAGCATCATCTCGTAAATGGGTAACTAAATCTTTGTTAAATAAATTTGCTCTAATCCACTTAAATCTTCTTTGATATTTAGCTTTATAGATTTCATAAACTTTTTGAGCTTTTTGTTGATATGATCCCCCCCTGCCCCCCTTAACAAAGGGGGGAGTAACTGTCCCCCTTTCTAAGGGGGATAAAGGGGGATCACGTTCTAAATCTTCCTCTTGTTCTTCATTTTGATAATCAATATCTAAGTTATTACTTAAACTAGAATCAGTATCTTGATCATTTAAAGTAGCTGAAAATAAGTCCACATCCTGCGTACCAATGGGAATATCTAACCCTGATTCTATAGCATAAAGATAAATATAATTCCTTAAAATATGTCGTTCGATCGACTCAATAAAAGCATAACCACTACTTTCTAATCTTTTAAATAAATTGGTACGACAAAAACCAATTAAATTCCTTCCAGCACGGGATAAACCATCTAATAAATCCTTCTCATTACTCGTTAATAATTGTTGTTTAATCGTGGTTAATTGGTAGCTACCTAAAGCATAACGGGGTAAATTAAGATTACTAATAATATCAACTACTTCAGGTGAATAAAGTTTAGCATAAGGATCATTTTCTCCTGATTTAAAGGTAGCAGTTTTGGGGATGCGATCTGGAAAATAAGAACGACTACCATCGGCAAATTCTAAATATTTTCTATTCTTTTTAGATCCCCCTATTTCCCCCTTAGAAAGGGGGACTTTTTCATCTTTCTCCCCCCTTATTAAGGGGGGTTGGGGGGGATCAGACTTGGCATAATTATCCCGAATAAAACTGCGAGTACGGCGCACCATATATTTACTCATTAATTGTTGCCAATCGTCAGAATATTCACTGTTTTCAAAGGCTTTTAAAGTTCGAGCGCTAATATCTGGATGTTGAACGGCAAAATTAGTATTTCTTAATAGTTCTTCTGGTCTTATACCTAAATCTTCATCTTCTCCCACAAATAATCTTAATTGTGCCGATAAATCAAGATAGCTTTTATTGTAGGGAGTAGCAGTTAAGAGAATACAACGACTGCCACTTTGCTCAATATAATCTTTAATACAAGCGTATCTTTTTCCTTCTCGATTGCGTAGGTTATGGCTTTCATCGATTAACACTAATCTAAATCTAGCTGGTATATTCTCTAATTCTTTTTCTACCATACTGATAGATAAAATTTTTGCCCTTAAACCATAGGTATCTCGATAATTTTCCCACATGGTGACAAGGTTTTTCGGGCAGATAATCAAGGTACTAAATCCAAAATCTTCTTCTAATACACGGGCGATCGCGCTTCCTACTATAGTTTTACCTAAGCCTACCACATCCCCAATAATCACTCCTCCTCGGCGATTAACATGATGACAGGCAATTTTTACAGAGGCTTCTTGAAAGTCAAATAGTTTAAATTCCGAGGGAATAGCGTATTGACTTAAACCATCTCTTGCTTCAGTGGAAAGATGATAAGCCATTTTGAGATAAATATAATAGGGCGGAATTAATTTTTCTGTAGCCCAACTTTCATCGATAATATTTGCTAATTCTTGACTAATATCAACACAAAATTTATCATTCCAGCGATTGTTAAACCATTCCTGTAACTTATTAGTGGCATCATGATCTAAGACATCAATATTTAATTCTCCCTGATTTTTTAAGCCTGATAAAGTGAGATTACTACTGCCTAAATAACCGATAATGGGTTGATCTCGATCGTCTTTATAAAGTAGATAAAGTTTAGCATGGAGAGGATAACGTAAATGGAGCTTAACTTTGACCTTTTCACTCAATAGTTGTTGTCGTAATTGTTGTAAACCTTTTTCATCAACACTGGAAGGAATCCCTACCATTAATTGCTCTCGACTCATTGTTCGCTTATTTGAAAAAGTCAAAGAGTGAAAAATAACTTCAAATGT
>CAYPDC010000066.1:0-22470 GCA_964409355.1 uncultured Cyanobacterium sp. | reverse complement strand
CTCTCAGTGATGGGAGAATCCCCGCACCTTCAGGTCGGGGCGAATGTCAACTAACATCTAATTCATTACTTAAGAAAAGATTATAGTTTATCCCAAATTAAAAAAAAAAGGACATCATAAGAATAGAAAACCATGATTGAAGGTAGTAACAAAAAATCTCGGGGTAAAATTCTTATTAATGTTTATTTCTAATCAATCCTTAATTAGTATTATCATTTCTCATTCAATTTTCACTAAAATATCCCATCTTTGGCGAGAATTAGTAAAAGAAAATTGTAGTAAAATGATTTATCTCAATGAAGATAACTTGAAACAAAACCAAAATATTACAAATAAAAAACAAAAATTTCATAGCTTTCAACTATTCATCTCCGAAGAATTACAGTGTCTTTTAATCGTTGAAAAACAAATTAATGAGCTATATTATCAAATAACTATTACCTTAGAAAGACAAGAGATAAAAGACTTTTTAGAAATTAGTCAAGCAGAATTATCCATTTCTCCTGAAGAATTAGAATCCATAAAATCAACTCTCAATAATAGTGAAAATAATCACCATCTAATTAAGGAAAATTTTATCTTTTCCTTGATGAAAATATTAACAGAGCCAATGGAAATACAAGAAAGTTACATTAATGATCATTATCAAAGCCAATCTATAGAAGTTATCTTAAGAACTAAAATAGCCCAAGAAAGAATTATCAGACAAGTAACCCAGCAAATTCAGCAAGATTTAGATCCTTTAATAATTGTAAAAATGACCATTGAACAGGTACAATCATTATTACAAATCGATCGCCTTTTAGTATATCAAATTAATGTTCCAGTTCAAGAAGAATCAGGAACAAATATTAATTTTATTGATACTGTTACTTATGAAGCAAAAGCATCGAATGTTATACCTTCAGTGCTGAATTTTAATGAAGAAAGTTGCTTTCACAATAATCAAGAGTTTCAGCAAAAATATATTTCAGGATATACTTTAATTATCGATAATATTCAGGAATCAAATATCGATATATGTCTTAAAACCATGATGGAAAAATTGGGCGTAAAAGCGAAAGTTGTGATTCCGATTTTAGTCAAAAATCAACTCTGGGGCTTATTAATTGCCCATCAATGTTTCACCACAAGAAAATGGAAAAGTACAGAAATTAAATTCTTAAAAAATATTGCTGAATATTTAGCATTAGGAATCTATCAATATAACTCATATCAAAAATTAGAACAACAAAAAAATTTACTGGAAAAACAAATCGAAAAAAAAGCAAAACAGTTGCAAGATGCTTTAATTGTTGCTCAAATTGCCCATCAATCTAAAACTGAGTTTTTAGGAAGTATTAGTCATGAACTAAGAACTCCTTTAACGTGTATAATTGGTTTATCTGGAACATTATTACATTGGTCAAAAGAAAATAAAAGAGAGAATTTATCCCCTGAAAAACAGGTTAGATATTTACAGATTATTCAAGATAGTGGCAGAAAACTTCTACAATTAATTAATAATATGTTGGATTTTGCTGATTTAGAAGCAGGTAAATCTTTACTTTATATTGAGCAAGTTTCCCTCGAAAATCTTAGTAAATTTGTCTATATGTCAGGTTTAGAACTTGCTAAGAATAAAAATATCAAAGTTAGATTAGACTATCGGGTTAAACCTGAATTAGATATTTTTTATGCTGATGAACAAAGACTATATCAAATATTATTAAATCTCGTGGATAATGCCATCAAATTTACTCCTAGTGGTGGGGAAGTAATTATCAAAGTCATCAGAAATCAACATCAGACTATTTTTCAAGTAGAAGATACAGGCATTGGCATTGATCAAAAACAAATTCCTTTATTATTTACTGAATTTCAACAGTTAGAAAACTATCGCAGTCGCAGTTATTCAGGCACGGGTTTAGGATTAGCTTTGACGAAACATTTGGTAGAGTTACATGGAGGGATAATAGAGGTAGAATCTGTGGTTGATAAAGGTTCAAAGTTTTCTGTTTTTTTGCCTAATTATGAGGAAAAAAATAATTTAAAAAATCAATATGATGAAAATTTAACTAATAAATCAAAACTAAATAAAACCATTGCTATTATTTGTGATGATGAAGAAATCGGGACTTGTTTATGTGAGTTATTAACGGCGGCTGATTATCAGGTGATTTGGTTAGTAGATGTGCAAGAGGCTATCGCCAAAATTAAATTAATCAACCCAATCATTGTGATTTTGCAACAAGATCAAGAAACATCTTTAAAAATTACTGAAAATATTAAATCTCAAACGGATTATCGATTATATTTAATCGTGATTAAAGATCAAATTAAAGAAGATGAATGGGAGAATTTAGCGACTTCTGGGGTAGATGAATATTTACTTAAACCTTTACAACCTCGTATTTTACTCAAAAAAATTAATCAGGTAGTAAACCAATAAAATCTTATTTATTCTCTTAGACATTTGATCCTCACACCTTGAATTATTCCCCCATTTCCCCAAATCACCTCTTAACACTGCTATCATGAAAACAATTAGTTAAGGTTTATTTAGTTTGATAGAATCTAAATGTTGCGAATAATAACAGACCAAGGCGAAGCACGACAAGAATTGCAACGGATTAGTGAGCGGACTTATCATGAAAACATAGAGATACAATCGACAACGGTGAGGGAAATCATCGCTACAGTCAAGGAAAGGGGCGATCGCGCCTTATTAGAATATACAGAAAAATTTGACGGACAGGTAATTCCCCTCGATAAACTCAAGGTGAGTGGCTCAGAAATTGATGCGGCTTATCAACAGATTTCCCCTGATTTACTTCAAGCAATTCAATTGGCGGCTAAGAAAATTGAGGCTTTCCACCAACAACGCACCCCTAAATCATGGGTACAATTCCCAGAGGATAATGTAGTATTAGGCAGACGTTATACCCCCGTCGATCGCGCTGGTTTATATGTACCGGGGGGACGTGCCTCCTATCCTAGCACGGTTTTAATGAATGCCATTCCTGCCAAAGTTGCCCAAGTACCTCGTATTGTTATGGTGACACCGCCATCGGGAGAAGGAAAAATTAACCCGGCGGTATTGGTTGCCGCTAGTGAAGCAGGAGTAACAGAAATTTACCGAGTAGGAGGGGCGCAAGCGGTAGCGGCTTTAGCCTACGGCACGGAAACCATCCCTAGAGTGGATGTGATCACAGGACCGGGAAATATTTATGTAACTCTAGCGAAAAAAGAAGTATATGGGAGAGTGGGCATTGATTCCTTAGCAGGACCGAGTGAAGTGCTAATTATTGCCGATAATCAAGCTAATCCCGTCCATGTCGCCGTGGACTTATTGGCTCAAGCGGAACATGATCCCATGGCGGCAGCAATTTTAGTCACCGATAGCCTCTTATTGGCACAAGAGGTACAAGCTGAAGTGGAACTACAGTTAGAAAACCACCCCCGTCGCATTCTTACCGAAAAGGCGATCGCACACTATGGAGTAATCATTGTCACAGAAAACTTAAACCAAGCCGCCGAACTATCAAATTTATTTGCCCCTGAACATTTAGAATTAGAAGTGGAATCTCCTTGGGATTTAGTGGAGCATATTCGCCATGCAGGGGCTATTTTCTTAGGCAATTCTACCCCTGAAGCAGTAGGAGACTACCTTGCAGGACCTAATCATACTTTACCCACTTCTGGTGCGGCTCGTTATGCTTCTGCATTAGGTGTAGAAACTTTCATGAAATATTCAAGCATCATTGAATATAGTCCTACAGCTTTACAAAAAGTCTCTAAGGCAATTATTGACTTAGCAACAGCAGAGGGGTTGCCCTCTCATAGCAATTCGGTAAAATATCGCACAAAACAATGAATAATTAATAATTAATAATTAATGATTAATATATAGACTTCTCCAAAAAATAGTAGTCTATATTAATATTTTCTGGTGTGTGATAATGATTGATAATAATGGGTCGTTAAAGCTATTTGGACTTGATGCAAAACAGGGAAGATGGTTACTGATTCCTATTGGTATGATAGTTCTGCTATGTTTGGGAAGTGTTTATTCTTGGAGTATTTTTCGCAAACCTCTGGAAACGCAATTAAATATTAGTGCAACGGAAAGTTTATTACCTTATACGATCGCACTGCTATTCTATTCGATTTTTATGCCCATTGCGGGTTTTTTTATCCCGAAAATTGGTTCGAGAGTTATAACGGCTACGGGAGGCTTAATTGTCGGTTTTGGTTATATTTTGGCTAGTTTTGCCCCGAATATTGCTTTAATTACCCTTAGTTATGGTGTCATTGCTGGTGCAGGAGTCGGCATTGCTTATGGTGTGCCGATGGCAGTAGTGGCAAGATGGTTTCCTGATAAAAAGGGTTTGGCGGTGGGTTTGACGATTATCGGTTTTGGGCTTTCCCCCCTCATTACCGCACCTTTGGCAAATGAGTTAATTACTTCATTCGGTGTCAATACCACTCTGAGAATATTAGGTATTGCTTTTATTTTCATTATTTTAGTAATGGCGATCGCACTTAAATTTCCCCCTAGCCATTGGAATCCTTCTGCCACTTCCACAGTGGAAAACGCCTCTCCCGTTGTCGTTAATTACACCCCCATGTTAAAAAGTTCTTCTTTTTATGGCTTATGGTTTTGTTACGCTATTGGGGCATTAGTGGGGTTAAGCGCCATCGGCATTTCTGGTAGTGTGGGGCAAGAAATCATCCAGATTGACGCTGATTTTGCGGCGGGTAGTGTTTCTTTATTTGCCTTGTTTAATGGCATCAGTCGCCCTTTATTTGGCTGGTTAACCGATCGCTTTGCTCCTTGTCAAGTTGCGATCGCATCTTATACCATTATCTTAGTAGCTTGTATTTTAATGATTTCTGCCCAAGCAGGGCAAATTTTGACCTATTTAGTCGCCTTTTGCCTATTCTGGTTTTGTTTAGGGGGGTGGTTAGCTATGGCACCGACAATGACATTAAGATTTTTCAACCCTGATAATTATGCTCAAAATTATGGTATTGTTTTTACTGCTTATGGAGTAGGTGCATTAGTCGGCACAGTGTTTGTGGGGCAAATACGAGACTGGTTTGGGAGTTACACCTATGGTTTTTATATCATGGCTTTGTTAGCGATTATTGGTATTTTCCTAGCCCAATTTAGCCTCAAAAATCCTAATTAGGCGTTGCGGAAAAATAGAGCGGTTTCATTTTTAAAAATCAAATTAGGCTCTTTCTGAGTATATAAAATTATTGACAAAAATAACTATGTCTAAACTAAAAATTTTGGAAGAAAATCAATCTTATACTTTTCATTCCTATTTTGAGTTACCTTATGAGACCGAAGATATTTTTTATGGTGCTGTCACCATCGGTAATTTATGGCAATTTGGTAAGTTAGATAGAAATGAAAAAACTATTTATCAAGATTTAAACCTTTTTAAAATTCCTGATGATCTAATAGATTTAGCTCAAGTTTTATTAGGTATTTTAGAATAAATAGGGTTTGCTGAATAAATCAGAAAACTATCAAAATCAACAGTCTTAACAGAATAAATGAAGCAAAAAGTGTGCAGTTTCAGGCAATTTTAGTCAAAATATGTTTTTATACTAACTCCGAACTCAGTGAACTGAGGTTATTTATGCAAAGTCACTAACACCTTAACTCCGTATTCCTGCTCGAAAATAGGCTTTTTATACTCTAAATTCCACAATTCTAAGGCACAATCATCCCCGATGACAGTAGGATATAAATGGAGGTGCAATTGCTTATATTCTTGATCATATCTACATTCTAAGTCTTTGATCGCGCCTATTTGTCTTCTGTTAAGGGCGATGGCAAGTCTGAGGATGGCACTTAATTGCTTAACCATTTTACGGTGATTATCAGATAAAGAGGCATAACTTTCATGTTTGCGTTTTGGCTTACTCTTGCGGTGATAACGGGCAATTTGGGCGATTAATTCAATTTCGATTTCACTAAAACCGAGTAATTCAGCGTTGCGAATAAGATAATAAGAATGTTTATGGTGAGCAGAATGGGAAATATATAAGCCACAGTTGTGTAAAATAGTCGCACACCAAAGATATTCCCTTTCTAAATCTCCCCAAAAATGTAATTGCCCTTTAATGCTATCAAAAATATTCAAGGCAAAATCAGCGATTCTCTCCGCATGGGGTAAATCCACTTGGTACTTATATGCTATTTTGTAGATATTGCGAGGGCGCACCTCTCCCTGATAGGCAAGACGGTTTTCAATATAGCCATTCTGCAACATCCAATCCACAATCACGCCCTCTCTCAATGCCCTTTCACACACCGTTAGGGAGTCAATTTCTAACATTTTCATTGCTTCGACTAAAATACTCGCACCAGCAATAATAATTTCCGCCCGACGCTCAGACATTCCCGTAATGGATACCCTCTGCACATAATCCATTTTTGTTAATTTAGTCAGAATATCCTCTATTTCCGTTAATGACATGGTATAGCCGTTAAGGGTGATGGGTTCAAGATTATTGCTCTGGCGGGCATGAATCATAGCTAGGGTTTCGGCGGTGCCAGATGTACCCACTAACATCGGTTTTTCCCCAGATTTCAAAGCATTTCTAAATTCTTCTACAGGGCGTTCTAACATCCCTTGAATATAAGCCCGAAGTCTGATAAAATCTTTGCTATTAATAGGATCACTGTGAATAAAATCTTGAGTTAGACGCACTGCCCCTACTTTTGTACTACTCAAAAATCTTACCTCTTGGGCATCTCCTAAAACAATTTCCGTTGAGCCTCCTCCAATGTCGATTACTGCATGGATTCTTCCCCCGAAATCCATCCCTGACAATACTCCTAAATATATCCTTCTTGCTTCTTCCTGCCCAGAAATTAAGTCCACCACAATCCCTAACTGATTCTCTACCCTTTGCAAAAATTGTCTCCCATTGGGGGCTTCCCTTGTGGCACTGGTGGCAACGGCTATCAACTGATTTACTTTTAAACTTTTTGCTAAATCTTTACACCTTTTCAATGCCCCTAAAGCTCGATTCATGGCACTTTCGGTTAAATTCCCTGTCTCTAAGTCGCGATCGCCCAATCTCACGGTATCTTTTTCTTTGGCAATAATGGAGAAAGAGGGTATTTGAGCGTTAATTTCCACTACTACCATGTGAATTGAGTTAGTACCAATATCGATCGCACCTAAGATACAATCTTGTAATATTTTTTGAGGCGGACTTTGATAAGATAAGAGATTAGTATAGGTCATGGGGTTGAAATAAAAAGAGTCGATCGCACTTGAGGATCATGATGGATTCTTTTATTGTTGACGATCCCTTATTTCTTGTCAATATTTACTGTTTTTGTTTTCAATTCTTGGATTAAATAATATAATTTTCTGAGAATCTTTCCCTGCAACCTGATACCTGAAACCTGCCTAAATCAGACATTCTTGCACCGAACTGAGGTAATATCAGACTAAGGAAAATATAAGTTTTGAGGAGTTCATTTGATGCGTGTTTGTGTGATTGGCACTGGATATGTGGGATTAGTTACTGGTGTATGTTTAGCCCATATCGGTCATGATGTTATCTGTGTGGATAACAATGAAGAAAAGGTAAAATTGATGAAACAAGGGCAATCCCCCATTTATGAGCCGGGGTTGTCGGACTTGATGTTATCTAGTATGAAATCCGACAAGCTCAATTTTACTACGGACTTAGGGGCTGGGGTTAATCACGGTGAAATTCTCTTTATCGCTGTTGGTACTCCTGCACTACCCACTGGAGAAAGTGATACCCGTTATGTGGAAGCGGTAGCCAGAGGCATCGGCAATCATCTCAATGGCGGTTATAAGGTGATTGTGAATAAGTCCACTGTGCCTATCGGTTCAGGGGATTGGGTACGGATGATCGTCTTAGAGGGCTTTAAGGAGAAACACACCGCCGCCGTTGGGGAAGGTTTTACCATGTCCGAAAATAGTCCGCCTGATTTTGATGTGGTAAGCAATCCTGAATTTTTGCGGGAAGGTAGTGCCGTTTATGATACCTTTAATCCCGATCGCATCGTCTTAGGTAGTAGTAACCAAAAGGCGATCGCACTGATGAAGGAATTATATCAACCCTTAGTCGATGGCAGTTTCAGTGATAACCCTAGTTTACCTCCTGTTCCCGTGGTTGTCACGGATTTAAGTTCCGCAGAAATGATCAAATATGCGGCTAATGCTTTCCTTGCCACGAAAATCAGTTTTATTAACGAAGTAGCCAATATTTGCGATCGTGTCGGTGCTGATGTAACCCAAGTGGCACAGGGAATAGGCTTAGACTCCCGTATCGGGCCAAAATTTTTACAAGCAGGAATCGGTTGGGGAGGCTCATGTTTTCCCAAAGACGTATCAGCATTAATTCACACCGCCCATGATTATGGCTATGACACGGAATTACTTAACGCCGCCGTCAATGTCAACCAACGTCAACGGGGAATTATCATCGAAAAACTACAACAGGAATTAAAAATCCTCAAAGGGAAAGTTATTGGTTTATTAGGCTTAACCTTCAAACCCGACACCGATGATATGCGAGACGCACCCGCTTTAAACATTATCCAAGAATTAAACCGTCTAGGAGCAAAAGTCAAAGCCTACGATCCCATTGTCTCTCAAAGTGGCTTAAGTCACGGACTTTCCGGCGTAATCATTGAAAGCGATGCCGAAATGTTAGCAGATGCCTGTGACGCTTTAGTCTTAGTCACCGATTGGCAAGAGTTTTTAAAACTCGATCTTGACAAAATGATTAAAGTCATGAAAAATCCTTTAATCATCGATGGTCGTAATTTTTTAGATAAAGGAGCGATCGAAAAAGCTGGTTTCCGTTATGTCGGTATCGGCAGATAATTAGGGCTTATAGACATCTTGGAAAAATCGGGTTAGAAGCCCGAAATACGGTGCAAAAAACAAGCATATCAAGGATTCTGAAAAATATACCCAGTGAAGGATTAGCCAAATTGGCTATAACATTTGAGGTATATAGGTTGTGGCTTTTTATAAAAAGGGTTGAACATTGTTCAACCCCTACGATATATAAAGTGTCACAGGCATCTTGCCTGTAAGTTTTAAGGAAATATTACATCATTCCCATACCGGGCATTCCCATGCCTCCCATACCGGGCATTCCTCCACCCATGCCTCCGCCCATATCAGGCATTGCAGGTTCGGGGGCGGGTTTTTCGACTACTAGGGCTTCGGTGGTTAACACTAATCCCGCAATGGATGCCGCATTTTGTAAAGAAATACGAACCACTTTGGCAGGATCGATAATACCAGATGCGATTAAATCTTCATAATGACCTGTCAAGGCATTATAACCGATGTTGGCATCGGATTCTTGCACTTTGGCAATAACTACTGCACCCTCTACTCCTGCGTTGTTAGCAATTTGGGCAAGGGGGGCTTGAATAGCTTTGAGTACAATATCTGCACCTATTTTCTCTTCGTCAATGGTGAGACTTTCTTTCAATTGGACAATTTTAGGAGATAAGTGGATTAAACTTGCACCACCACCGGGGACAATTCCTTCCTCTACTGCCGCTTTAGTAGCATTAAGTGCATCTTGAATGCGTAATTTTCTTTCTTTTAATTCGGTTTCAGTAGCCGCACCGACTTTGATGACTGCTACACCACCAGCTAATTTTGCGATACGCTCTTGTAATTTCTCGCTGTCATATTCAGAATCGGTTTCTTCTAATTGTTTACGGATTTGAGCGACTCTTTTTTCTACTTCAGCTTTATGATCTCCGTCTGCAACAATGATAGTGTTATCTTTCTCGATGGTGATTTTACGAGCTTTACCTAAGTCTTCTAAACCAGTGGTATCAAGACTTAAGCCGATTTCTTCAGAAATTAAACGTCCCCCTGTTAAAATGGCAATGTCTTCTAACAGGGCTTTGCGGCGATCGCCAAAACTGGGGGCTTTGATAGCGGCTACATTTAATACCCCACGAGCTTTATTAACTACAAGGGTGGCTAATGCTTCTCCTTCGATGTCTTCAGCTACGATGAAAAGCGCTCTTCCTGCACGGGCAACGTTTTCTAAAATAGGGATTAAATCTGCGATCGAGCTTATTTTCTTATCGGTAATTAAGACAAAAGGATTCTCAAATTCAACGATTTGTTTTTCTTGATCGGTGACAAAATAAGGAGACATATAGCCTCTGTCAATTTGCATCCCTTCTACTACTTCTAACTCGGTAGCTAAGGATTTGGATTCTTCTACGGTAATCACCCCATCTTTGGTGACTTTATCCATCGCAGTGGCGATCATTTTTCCGATTTCTTCGTCATTTCCGGCGGATACGGTGGCAACTTGCTCGATCGCATCTCCTTCCACGGGTTTAGCCATAGCGGAAATTTCTTTAACTAAAAGCGCGATCGCCTTATCAATACCGCGACGTAAAGCCACGGGATTAGCACCAGCAGTAACGTTTTTCAAACCTTCTTTAATGATTGCTTGAGCGATAACCGTAGCGGTGGTTGTACCATCTCCCGCAATATCTTTGGTTTTTGAGGCAACTTCCCGCACTAAACGGGCACCAGTATTTTGTAAAGGGTTTTCTAATTCAATTTCTTTGGCAACGCTAACACCATCTTTGACGATTTCAGGCGCACCGAATTTTCTTTCTAATAGTACATTTCTACCCTTAGGACCTAAAGTCACTTTCACCGCATTAGCAAGGGCGTTAACTCCTTGTTCGAGGTGTCTTCTGGATTCTTCTTTAAAAGATACAATTTTAGCCATATATATTTCTGCTGTAAAACTATGTTTATTTTTTCTCATAGATAAATTTAGCACTCTTAGGTCATGACTGCTAATACGGTTATCAGCACCTTAAAAGAATTTGGGCGAGAAGAAAGAAAATGGTTGGGTGGTATATCTATAATATTAGAAATCACCTAAGAAGCATTTAACTTGGGGCTTTTATGTATTTTGTCCTTGGAATGCAGGATAAAGATAGTTATTTCAGGACGACAGTTAAAGCGAATATAAGGATAAGCCATGCCAACTCCCCGATTTGTATAAAGGAAAAAATCAGTAAATTGATATAAGCCTTCGGGAAATTTTTCTCCGTAGGGGGGTAAAAATGGTTTTCCCTTGAAAGGAATTTTAACTTGTCCTCCGTGAGAATGTCCAGATAATTGCAGTTGAAAACGATGAGTTTTCCATACAGAAATGGCAAAATCTGGTTCATGTACTAATAAAATATTCGCTCCTTTTTCCGGTAGTTTTGTTAAGACTAAATCAAGGTTATCTTTGTTATATACAACATCATCTATGCCGATAATATTAAGATAATTATTATTATTTTTAATGCTATAAAATGTGTTGTTCAAAGTTATAATACCACTGCTTTTTAAGGCTTCTGTGACTAATTTGCTATTAGTTGCATAATCATGATTTCCCAATACTGCAAAACTTTTATTCAAAGGCTTTAATTCACTTAAAGCATTAATTAGTATTTCTTTATCATCTTCAAAATATCTTCTTCTAGGTGGATTTTTGAGGTGAATGCCTAATTTATTTAATATTCTTCTGAGTAAGCTAAGATGTTGGTTAAAATAAGGTATTTTAGCGACTATTTGTTCATCTAAACGATTAGAATAACTACTACTTTGAGAAAAAAAATCCCCTGTTAAAACAATAATATCTGTTTGTTGTTGATTGATTAAATTAACGATATTTTTTAATCTATCTTCTGTCATCCACCGATTAATGTGAATATCACTCACCTGTAAAATTTTCCAGTTTTCAAATTCTTGACTTAGTTGAGGTAAAGTTAAATCGATATTTTTTATTTCTATCCATTGAGGTTCAATTTTGTAAACATAAGTTGCTAAAGCAACGGTAGAAAAGATAAAGATAGTAGATAAAATTATCAACCAACGTAATAAACCAAATATAAAAAATCTCAATATCTTAAACATAAATAAATATTTTACCTTATGATGTGGAATATAATGGGTATGTTGCAGAAGCACCTAGATTGCCCGATTATGTTAGTCAAGAAAAAACGATAAACGAGACAATCTCATTACAACTAATTTACTGTACAGGAATTTATAGGTGTTTGAGTAAGTCAACTGGCGATCGCTATTTTTCTCCTTTCCATTTACTCTATTCGCCCAAACTTTTGCACAATTACTATGTCCAAACTCAGATTTTAATTCGGTAAACCACATCTTGATATGACTTGATTGATTATGACATTATCTTTAAGTAAGTAAGTCTTGGTTGATCTTTATTTCTCTCGCAAAGGCGCAAAGAAAGTTCGCTAAGTTTTCTCTTTGTCGTGGGATAATTTTATCAAGTACAAGATTTGCCTATATTTATTAATTATTTAAGTAAGAATCAATCAGAAACTATGACGACTATTCTGGAAAAAGGTAATATTACTATTCATACCGAAAATATATTTCCTATTATCAAAAAATCCCTTTACACTGATCATGAAATCTTTTTAAGAGAGTTAATTTCTAACTCTGTGGATGCGATTTCTAAAGCGAAAATGGCATCTCTAGCAGGGGAATTTAGTCAAGAATTGCCTGAACCTGAAATTTCTATTACTATTGATAAAGATAAAAAAACCCTTGCTATTAGTGATAATGGTATCGGTATGACAGTAGAGGAAGTAAAAAAATATATCAACCAAGTTGCTTTTTCTAGTGCCGAAGATTTTATCACTAAATACGGTAAAAGTGCCAATGATTTAATTGGGCATTTTGGTTTAGGTTTTTACTCTGCTTTTATGGTAGCTAAACAGGTAGAAATCGATACTTTATCTTATCGTGATGACGCTACTGCGGTACACTGGAGTTGTGATGGTTCACCTGAATTTCAGTTGACTGATTCTAGTCGCACAACCCCCGGTACAACCATTACCCTTACCATCATGGATGAGGAAACAGAGTATTTAGAGGAGGCAAGAATCAAAGGTTTAATCAAAAAATACTCTGATTTTGTGCCTGTTGCCATTAAAATGAACGGGGAAACCGTCAACCGTCAAAAGGCTTTATGGAAAGAATCCCCTCAAAATTTGACAGATGACGACTACTTAGAATTTTATCGTTATCTCTATCCTTTTCAAGAAGATCCTTTACTCTGGGTACATTTAAGCACGGATTACCCCTTCCTACTCAATGGTATTCTATATTTCCCCAAATTAAAACCCGATGTTGACGTCACTAAAGGGCAAATTAAGTTATTCTGTAATCAGGTATTTGTCAGTGATCATTGTGAGGAGATTATTCCAGAGTTTTTAATGCCTTTGCGTGGTGTCATTGATAGCCCTGATATTCCTTTGAACGTTTCCCGTAGTGCCTTAACTAATCATCGTACCGTTAGACGCATTGCAGATTTTATTAGTAAAAAGATCGGCGATCGCCTCAAATCCTTATACAATGAGGATAAGGCAAAATATATCAGCAGTTGGGAAGATGTCGGCACTTTTGTTAAATATGGTGCATTAAGAGACGAGAAATTTAAGAAACAAGTAGAAGACTTAATTATCTTCCGCACTACTTATGAAGCAAATAAAGGGGAAGAAACTGCCAAAGTTGAGGTACAATCCAAAGAGGATGACGCATGGTCAGATGTTAAAACCGATGAATGTTATCCTTACACTACCCTCAAAGAATACTTAGAGAGAAATAAAGCCAAACAGGAAAATCGAGTCTTCTACACTACCAACCCTCAAACCCAAAGCACCTATATTGATTTATATAAAAATCAGGGGATTGAAGTGTTATACATGGACTCTTTCATCGATAATAACTACTTTATTCCCTTTCTTGAGAGAGAATACACTGATGTTAAATTCTCCCGGGTTGACTCCGAATTAGACTCTAATTTGGTGGAAGAGGATAAAGCAGGAGAAATCGTCAATCCTCAAACCAATAAAACCCGTGCAGAGGAAATTAAAGAGATATTCGAGAAGGCAATTAATAAGCCAAAAGTAAATATCAAAACCCAGTCACTGAAGGCGGAAAAACAGGAAGAAACTCCCCCCGCAATGGTGTTGTTACCTGAAGCCATGCGTCGTTTCCAAGAAATGACGGCAATGATGCAACAAAGGGAAATGCAGTTTCCTGATGAACATATGTTAGTAATTAATACCTCACATCCTCTGATTGAAAATATCTATCAACTCAGTAAATCCTCTATCATTCAAGCTGGAGGAGAATCTTCTAATCAAGAAATGGTTAACCTTATGTGTCAATATGTCTATGATTTAGCTTTGATGGCACAAAGGGCTTTTGATGCACAGGGTATGACAGATTTTGTGGCGCGATCGAATCAAGTGTTAACAAAACTAACCAAGCGCTAAAATCATAAGGTGGGGTAATAGCCACCTTTTTTGATGTAAAAATCTTAATGTGTAAAGGCAAAATGAAACAAATAATTTGATGATGTAAAGTAAAGGATGTCATCGAAATTTTAGAAAACGATGGTTGGTATTTATCTCGCACAAAGGGAAGTCATCGTCAATATAAGCATACTATTAAATCAGGAATCATTACGGAAAAGTTGATACAAAGGTACTTACAGGTACTTTAAAAAATCTTTGGCGACAAGCACAAAATCCTGACATAATTTAAGGAAAATAGTAAGTAATAATCAGAAAAATAGAGAGGAAAAAAGGTAGTTAAAATTGGAGAATGAAAAACCCTTCTTCCACAGTGAGTATATTAAATTAATAAGAAAAAACTTTTTAACTCCCATTTCTGAAAAGGACTGGAAAGATACGATCGCACTTTTTTCTTCTCAAGCTATAGCAATCCGTTATGAGTTGTGAGAATATTATCCCCCCTAACCCCCCTTAAATAAAGGGGGAATTTAGTTGAAATTTCTCATAAATGATTCCTGATTGCTATAGTTTTGTTATATGATAAATTGAAACAAAATAACTCTTATAAAACTTTTTAAAATTATTGACTCTCCAAAAAAGAAACTTAAGTTTATGGCAAAAAACTACTTTATTCTTAATAGTAATCAAGACCTAGAAAAAGCATATCAAGCTATTATTTTATGGTTTAAAGGTCAATTATATCAAGTAGAAGGTGGGAAACAAGATACTTGCTATTTAATTCAAGCTCGAAAAACTGGTACAATTAGGACTTTATTAGGTACTAATTTAGCCTTTAAAATCAAGATTTATCTTTCTCCTGATAGCCTCAATGGTAAAAGGGAATTTGTCATTGAAACCGGTAGGGGAAAATGGGTTCAAAATATTGCAGGGGCGAGTTTTGCCAGTATTTTTACCGCAGGTTTGACAATTTGGACTGGGATTGCTGCCGCAGGTTGGGGTTTTTGGATTGAAAATCAGTTAATTAATTATTTGGAAACACAGGCTAATTTTACGAGAATAAAACCCCAAGAGGAAATCACTACTAATGATGTTAGTAACATTAATTATTCCTATACGATTAACTTGGAAAAAGATCCCGAAAAACAACAAATAATTAACGATTTACAAGCAGAAATTGATAAGTTGGAAATTGCTTTTACCGATGAGATTTTAACGGAGGAAGAATTTGTCAGAAAAAAAGCTATTTTAGAAAAACAATTAGATAATTATGAAGTTAATTTATTAATAGAAGAAAAGATTAAAAAATTGCAAGATGCTTTTTCTCAAGGAATTATAGATCAAATAGAATACGAGAAAAAAATACAAGATTTAGAGGCAAATATACGAGAACAGTTTTTAGCTCAAAGAAAATTAGAACGCAATAAAACTAAAATTATTAAGTTAAAAGAGGCTCTTAAAAATGGTATTATTACTCAACAAGAGTTTGATCGTAAAATTGCTCAATTGTCATAAGGCGGTTTCTGTGAAAGAATTTACCAATTTTCTTTATAATTCCCCCCTTATTAAGGGGGGCTAGGGGGGATCTAGCAGGTATATTTATTATTAGAAATCACCTAAGTAGGGTAATAGCTGATTGTCTGACACAATTATCTCAAATGCAGACAAATCAAGATGAATCATTTTCTTCCCTTTTCTATTTGAGATGCGATCGTAAAATCTTAAGAAATGATTTTTTCCCCACCAACATTGAAAAAATATCGGGATGGAGCGATCGCTTCTATAATTTAATTCTATTCCTATTCTTGAGCCTCAAACTTTTTTAGAGCAATATTTTCCCAAATGACGATTAATCAAAAGAAAAAACAAGAATATCCACTCCCCCCCGGTAGTTTTGGTTTACCCTTAATCGGTGAAACCCTGAGTTTTGTGCGCGATCGCAACTTCGGAGATAAAAAAGAAGCCCAATATGGCTCAATATTCAAAACCAATATCATCGGTAAACCCACCGTATTTATGATTGGAGCAGAAGCCAATCGTTTTATCTTACAAACCCATTTCGATCACTTTTCTTGGCGAGAAGGATGGCCCGAAAACTTCCGTGTATTGTTAGGAGAATCTCTATTTCTTCAAGATGGGGAGATTCATCAAAAAAATAGGCGTTTATTAACACCTGCGTTTCACGGAGTGGCATTGACTAAATATTTTAACACCATGACAGAAATAGTCGATCGCACCTTGAAAAAATGGGCAGAAATGGGCAAATTAACCCTATTTTACGAAATGAAAGAAATGACCTTCGAGATAGCCAGTGTGCTATTATTGGGCAGTGAAATGGGGAATCAGGAAGAAATTAAGCTACTTTCTCGAAAATTTACCGAATTAACCAAAGGATTATTCGCTTTTCCCTTTAATCTGCCCTTTACTACATACGGCAAAGCCTTAAAAGCAAGGGATTTTCTGCTACAACACATCGAAGGAGAAATAGAGAAACGCAAAAATAACCTCAAAGAAGATACCATCAGCTTACTACTTCAAAGCCAAGACGAAGAAGGCAACCGTTTGTCAGACGCAGAAATTAAAGTTCAAGCCTTATTAATGCTATTTGCAGGACATGAAACCACAACTTCCATGGTAACCTCTTTTTGTATGGCATTGGCACAAAATCCCGAAGTGCGGGAAAAGGCGATATTAGAACAACAAACCTTGATTAATGAGTCTGATTTTACCATGGAACAGATCAAAAAAATGACCTATTTGGATCAGGTATTAAAGGAGGTAGAAAGGTTATATCCTCCCGTTGCTGGTGGTTTTCGGGGCGTGGTTAAGCCTTTTGTCTATAATGGTTATTATGTGCCGAAAGGATGGCAAGTTTTGTACAGAATCGAAAGGACTCATAAAGATAAGAACATTTATACTGAACCTGAAAAATTCGATCCTGAAAGATTCAACAGCGAAAGAATGGAACATAAAAAGACTGACTTTAGTTTAGTCGGTTTTGGCGGTGGTGCAAGATTTTGTCTCGGTTATGCCTTTGCTCAGTTAGAAATGAAAGTTTTTGCTAGTCTATTATTGAGAAACTATCATTGGCAATTAGAACCTAATCAGGATTTATCTTTAGATCGTATCCCATCTTTGCATCCTCGATCGGGTTTGAAAATTAAATTTCTTAAATTTAAAGATGCGATCGCACAGCCTACTTTTAGCATCACCTAACAATTATCTGAGTTAGGATTCAAAATTAACCTAACACCCGTCATATTTCGACTTCGCAGTTATCGAGGGAAGTCGAGACTTGTGCCGAGGGACAGTCGAAGTATGCAATGCACCCCCTGACACCTTTTTCAAGAAATAATTTATCACCACGAGAAATAAAATTTATGTTGAACTTTTTTGCTTCTTCTTCGTCCTAACAACTATACCTCAGATATTTTATATTTTGCTGATAATCCCAAATAGTTCTTTTTATGTTAAAAACTAATACTTTTTTTACTTTTTCTAGTCTGATACTATTGACATTTACTGGGTTTTATGGTAAAAAGGTTGTTGCCCAAACGACGAATCAATTTAATCGTCAACAATGTATTCAAAATTTGGTTAAAGACGGCTTAAAAACTGAAGATGCTTCCGTTTGGTGTAATTATAATGAACAATGTTTGGTGCGATCGCGCCAAGAGGGATTACCCATAGATTCGGCGAAAAGTGTTTGTGATTGTACTATTAAAACTTTTAGAGAAAAATACTCTACCGAAAAATTTAGGGAGATGACAAAAAAATCGCAAACCGATAAAAAAATCGCAAATCAATTGAGGGAAGTTGGAGAAACTTGTTTTGAGGAAATCTTATTTGAATAATCAGCCAAGATTTTTTAAGATGGAGGGAAAAGAGTAAATATTTTGACTCGAAAATACTTAAGTAATTTATAAATATTCTTTCCATCAAAGCTATGAATAACGCAGACTATTATCTTCAATGTCAGGAAATTCTCCGAAATGCTATTCGTCAATTGGGGATTCCCTTGCGAGAGGATAAAATCTGCGAAATCTCTGAGTTAATTACTGAGGCAATGGGGGGAATTAACCGTTATTTTCACAATTTCGAGCATCTTTTGATGTTTGCTGATCATGAAGATCCTATGATTATCATAGCAGGTTTGTTTCATGATCTTGTTTATGTGCAGGTCGATCGCAAAATTCCTTTCAATTTAACGGCTTATTTAACTCCTTTTATAGAAGAAAAATCAGAGGGGTTATTCATCAAATCTCATTTGAAACAGGATAGTAAATATTTAGAAATTACTTTAGCTATATTTGGTTTAAATTATGAAGATAATTTAGCCAATTTTCGAGGGCAAAATGAGTTTTTAAGTGCCTTATGCACTGCCCAGATTTTAGATGGTTATTTCCCTTTACCGATTATAGTTCGTTTAGTTACTATAATCGAATTAACTATTCCTTTTCGCCAACAAGAGAATAATTTAACTATATCTCAACAACTAGAAATTCGTTTACAAAAAGTCAATCAACAATTTGAATTAAATTTATCAGAAAAAGATATTATTTTAACTATTATTCAAAGTGTAAAATTAGCCAATATTGATGTTAGTGGTTTTGCTTCGGAAGATGTCAAAGATTTTATTAACAACACTTGGTTATTGTTACCAGAAACGAATCCCTCTTTAAAATATGAGTGTTTATATACTGTCAAAGACTGTTGTATCGCACTTATAAAAACTCTCAAATTTATCGGTAGTTTATCCCCCGAAATAATTTTTCATCGTTACCATGATTACCCTAAGGAAAAGCATTATCAATTACTAATTAACAAAACTAATTCTAATTTAGATGCGACTAAATACTATTTGAGTTATCAAGTAATTAGTCTCAGTATTTTACAGGCACTAATTGCTCGTTTTGCTGCTTCTTTACCCTTATCTTTTTTCTTTCCTGATAGTTGTGTTTTATCAGAGGTTTATTCATCTTTTCCCAGTCATCTTCCTACCGTTAATCAAGCTCATTTTTCTTCTGACTCTCAGGAATTTAAGATTATTAATTTGCTTAATTTAAAATTTCAACCTGCTCTTTTTCCCTATAATGATTTAGGTAGTTTTGTTATTTTTATTATTCATCATTTAAACTTGAATGACATAATTAATCTTGTTGATCCATGTTATTTATTTTTTGATGATAAAATCACTAATAATCATTTTTTAGAACAGTTTCCTTCTGATTTAATTAAAACTATAGCAGATGCGATCGCACTCTTTTTAACAACGAAGCAGAAACAATTAAGAATTAAGAATTAAAAAACTCCCCTACTCTTTACTCCCAACCCCTAACTCCCCTAATTATCTATAAAAAATTCTCATGATTTTCTCTTTCTTGCAATAATTTTAAGGCTTTTTTAATCTCTTGGGTTTTATTTTTATGGGCGATTAAAGTTGCATTTCCTTCCCTGACAATGACTAAATCTTCCACCCCAATCGTCATAATAATTTCCTCTGATTGGTTATTATAGATGATATTATTTTCGCTATCTTGATTAAGAGAATCTCCTACTAAAATATTGCTATTTTCCTTTTCTAAAAGTCTTTCTAAAGCATTCCAATCCCCTAAATCATCCCAAGCAAATTCGGCGGGAATTACAGATGCTAAATCTGTTTTTTCCATTAAGGCATAGTCAATACTAATTTTTTCTAATTCTCCATAGGCAGATTTTCCTTTTTCCTGTAATGGTTGTAAAATTTGCGGTGCGTGTTGCTTTAATTCTTTTAATACTACTCCCACAGGAAAGATAAACATTCCACTATTCCAACTATATTTTTGCGTGGCAATAAATTCTGTAGCGGTTTTCTCGTCTGGTTTTTCGGTAAAACGAGTTACTTGATAACAGGCAATATTCTCGGTTTCCTCTTGTTTCTCTCCTTGTTCTATATAACCATAACCTGTTGCAGGATAGTCTGGTTTTATGCCTAATGTGATAATACCTTGTTTCTGGTGGGCGTATTTTGCCCCCGTGAGAATAATTTTCTCAAATTGTTCCTGATTACCGATATAATGATCCGCAGGAAAAAAAGATGCGATCGCACCTTCTCCATAACGGGATTGAATTTCTAAACTTGCCCATGTCACCGCAGGGGCTGTATCTTTAGGCATAGGTTCAACTAAAATATGATCAGGGGGTAAAAAGGGTAACTGTTGCTTAACGCCTTCGGCTAACAATTCTGAGGTAATCACAAATAAATTTTGCCAACCATCTGCTAGTTTTAATAAGCGATTTGCGGTAGTTTGTAACAAACTCTCACCGCTACCGTCAAGACAAAGAAACTGTTTTGGGCGTTTTAAACGACTGAGAGGCCAAAATCTTTCTCCTTTTCCTCCTGCTAAAATAACAGGTATTAGTTTAATATTGTCCATATTTTTGCTATTTTTGAAACTGGATAAAAAATGTGAACTGTGACAGTGTATTTTTACTGCATAAATGACAGTGTATCATTGCGATGGGCAATACCCACCCTACTCTCAAAACTATAATAATTTCTTCAACCTGAAATAAATTGGCACGTCAATCCTATCAACCCAAACCAAAAGTAAAAAAATCCCATTCCGTGAAAAAACCTGTTTCTCCATTCTTGCAAGGCTTTATTTGGGGTGGATGTTTTACCCTCACTGCCGCTATTTCTGGTTTTATTGGGGTGACAGTAGCGTTAAAAAGTCCTTTGCCTATTAGTATTGATCCTATTTTGGAAAAAATACAGGGTTTAAAGCGTTTTGGTTTATCAGCTTTCTTTACTTCTCCCCTTGAACAACCTACTAATATCTTAGTTATGGGAATTGATCAAGTGGCAAATGTTGGGGGTATGGATAAATTTACGGGGCGTAGTGATACGATGTTATTGGTACGGTTAGATCCTGATACTCACACCTTGAAAATATTATCTATTCCTAGAGATAGTCGTATCCGTTTACCCAACGGCAGTTATAGTAAGATTAATAGTGCTAATGCTAGGGGAGGTGTACCATTAGTAAAAGAGGTAATTGAAGATAATTTAAACGGCGTTACTGTTGATAATTATATCCGAGTCACCAGTGAAGCATTCAAAAAATTAGTGGATGTGGTAGGAGGGGTGGAGGTATATGTGCCGATAGATATGCAATATACCGATCGCACTCAAGGGTTATATATTGACTTAAAACAAGGAAAACAGGTATTAAATGGGGAAGAAGCAGAACAATTTGCCCGTTTTCGCAGTGACAATTTAGGGGATATTGGTAGAGTTCAACGGCAACAAATACTATTGAAAGCATTGGGAGATAAGATGCTATCGCCCCAAATGATTTTTAAAACACCTCAAATAATAGGCTTATTAAAAGAAGAAATCGACACAGACTTAAGCCAATCCCAAATAATGACATTAGCAGGATTTGCCCTCGGTTTAGAAAAACAAGATATTCGGATGTTGATGTTACCCGGACGCCCAAGTTATCCTAGAGAATATCAACTCAGTTATTGGCTAATTTCTGAGGAAAATAAAGCCAGTGTCATCGAAGAATATTTACAAACAGAATCTTCAACCCCCTATAGCCGTACTTCTCCTAGTCGTATTCGTATAGCCATTAAAAATGCTACTTCCAACCGAGAATTAGATGATAAATTGGCGCAGTTATTAGCAGAAAATGGTTATCGTAATGTTTATATCAGTAAAAAATCCCATATTCCCACTACTACCACTCAAATTATCGTCCAAAAAGGTGACAGCGAATCCGCCGAACAAATAAAAAGAGTATTAAATTTTGGGGAGTTAGAATATTCTTCCACAGGGGATATTGATTCTGATATTACCATTCGCTTAGGCACTGATGCGGAGAAATTATTAGAAGATAATAGCTTTATTCAACATTAAAAATGCTTATTAGGCATCTCCATAAATTAGGGAGGGGGAGCGGGAAGCGGGGAGAAATAACCTTATATTTATTGTTTCTTTATAAGAATTGATTTTATTTTTAATTCTTGGAGATGTCTATTGCTTCGGAAATAAATTAAACTTGGATAAGTTGAAAGTAATTAAGATAAAGGTAATAGGAGTTACGCATTGACAAATTAACTTAAATATGTTGTTGAAAATAATCTGC
>CAYPDC010000065.1:0-22532 GCA_964409355.1 uncultured Cyanobacterium sp. | reverse complement strand
GAACTTATTTTTTCTTATGCACATTTAGTGATTTTTGTCAATGCGTAACTCCTAGCTTTGAGAATCAAACTTCATCAAACATTGTTCTATTTGTTCCTCTATCAATGCAATTTGTTGTTGTAAGAATTGATAAAGAGATAATTCTTCCAGGTACTGTTTTCACACTTTTGGCATTGACTAAAAATACTTGAAATTCTCTCTCACTTAAAATCTGAAATAGTGGTATCCATTCTACCCCAGTCGATTCCATTGCAGCACTGGTTACACCACATTCAGTTAACCAATCAGCCAACATGATTAAATCTGGGGTGGTACAGCCAAAGGAACGAACATTCTCTGTACTACTATCAGAAGGAACACATACCCAGTGTTCTTTTGAGCCTAAGTCAATACCGGCTGTGTAAGGATTAATGACATTAAGCTGAGATTTTTCAGTTTACCTTAATAATATATAGTAAGAGGCGAACCTAGTTTCTCATTTTTATGTTGGAGGCACGGAGTGTCTCTCGGTAGCTCATTACTTATTGTCAATAACGAGGTATTGTTGGTTATTTTTCGAGAGTTTATCTAATTCACAGATATGATTCTCACTAGAAAACTGGGGTAAAATTTCCTTGATAAACGCCTCCGCCGCTTTAGAACGATAACGGTTAGAATTGACTATCACCGATAAAGTGCGTTTGATTTCTATATCGTCAATATGCGCCCGATGAATGATGCCCATTTTTAACTCTTTTTCGATGGCAGTTACAGAGACAAAAGAAGCACCTAATCCAGATTGTACAGCGTTCTTAATAGCTTCGATCGAATTTAATTCCATTTCAATTTTTAAATCCCCAGTATTAATTTCACAACGGGTTAACACTTGATCTAAAACTTTACGAATAGTGGATTGAGAATCGAGGGTGATATAATTGAGATTGTATAAATCTTCTTTGGCGATGGTTTCTTGTTCGGCAAAGGGATGATTAGGAGGAATAATTAAAGCTAACTCATCTTCGGCATAAGGGATAATTTCGAGTATATCATGCAATTCTGACGGCACTTCCCCTCCAATAATCGCTAAATCAACTTGACCATTTGCCACTCCCCAAGAGGTGCGTCTGGTAGAATGGACTTGCAGTTGTACCGATACATAGGGGTATTTTTGATGAAATAAACCAATCATACGAGGTAGTAAATAAGTACCAGTAGTTTGGGATGCCCCTACAATCAAAGTGCCACCCTGTAAGTTTTGTAAATCCTCGATCGCACGACAGGTTTCTTGACACAGAGTAATGATTTTTTCGCCATAGGCTAGGAGTAAATTACCCGCTTCTGTTAATTGTGCTTTCCTTCCTCCCCTATCAAATAAAGGCACGGATAACTGTTTTTCCAGATTTTGAATTTGTAAACTAATGGCTGGTTGAGACACAAATAAACTATCCGCCGCCCGTTTAAAGCTACCCTCCTCAGCAATAGCTTTAAGAATACGTAATTGATCGAGAGAGAAAGGAATATCTGACATAAGTTTATTAAATAAATAATAGTGGCAATTATAGTCTTAATTCTGAGATGATTATGGGAAAAAATTTTATCAACAGAAACAAATTTTAATTTTTCTTATTAAGAAGATACCATTTCCAAATAAAATAAGTATTAATTATATATCTATTTCCTAAGTATAAACTCTATGACGCACTTTTTCTCAGAAAAGATGTTTTTTTTGCCTTATCCATCTATTTATCGGTTTTTTCTGGCTCAATTAACACCTTTTTTTCCTGAATGGATGACAGACAGTCATTTGATCATGATTGCTTTATTATTCATATTTGCGATCGCCCATAGTGGATTAGCCGCCTTAAGAATGTGGGGAGAAAGTAAAATCGGTGCTAGGTTATATAGAGTTTTGTTTGCCTTAGTCAGTATTCCCCTCGCTACCATCCTCATTATTTACTTTTTCAATCATCGCTATGAAGGGTTAGTATTATGGCAAGTGCAAGGCATTTCAGGGGTAAAAGAAACCGTGTGGATTCTCTCCTTTATCTCCTTTATTTTTCTTTATCCTGCCACCTTTAACCTTCTCGAAATCGCCGCCGTAGCCAAGCCTGAAGTCCATCTCTACGAAACAGGCATTATTCGCATTTCCCGACATCCGCAAATGGTAGGGCAAGTAATCTGGTGTATTGCTCATACCCTTTGGTTAGGCACTACTTTTACCATTGTTACTTCCTTTGGTTTAATCGCCCATCATCTCTTTGCGGTGTGGCACGGCGATCGTCGCTTAACAAAACGTTACGGAGAAGCCTTTACAAAAGTTAAAGAAAGAACCTCTGTAATACCCTTTTTAGCCATAATAGACGGAAGGCAAAAACTAGATATAAAAGAATTTTCCCGCCCTGCTTATGTAGGAGTGACGGGGTTTATACTACTATTTTGGTGGCTTCACCCTTGGTTAATGACAGCAACAAGTAGGGTAAATTTGTAATTCCACTAGATGAAAACCCCTCTTTCTTGCACAATATAATAAAGGGATCAACGGAAGTGGTAGTAAGATTTATTTTTCAATCAACAATTAATTACTATCAACTCTTTACACCTAAGTATTGATAAAAAAACTATACAAACAATTGCAATAATTATTAAACATAATATGATTTCCGTCAACCAAGATACTTTTAATCGACAAGTTTTAGAATCACCTCAAACTGTGTTAGTTAATTTCTGGGCGCCTTGGTGTGGTTTGTGTATGATGCTAAATCCAATTTTAAATCAACTAGAAACTCAGTGGGGGGGGGAATTAAAAGTTGCCAATATCAATGCCGACGATAACCTCTCATTAGCTAACACTTACCGTCTTAAAAATTTACCTACCCTGATTCTCTACGACAAAGGAAAAATCATCCATCGCTTTGAAGGTTTCCACAGTCGAGAAGATTTGTATAAAACCGTGAATAAGATTATGCTTAATTTAGTTCCCGAATCCGCTTAAAAAAACAGGCTCTATTACTTTCAGTATGATAAATTGTTGCTTTAAAAAGGTATCAGGTTATAGCAGGCAGGTGGCAGGTTAAGTTAAAACGTAATTTTGCCCTGACTTTTAAAAAACCTTCCTGTAATAGAGTCTTAATTCTTAATTCTTAATTCTTAATTATTCATGATAGCTATTTACCCCGGTAGTTTTGATCCAATAACATTGGGACATTTAGACTTAATTAAACGCAGTAGTGTTTTGTTTGAAAAAGTTATTGTTGCTGTGTTAAAAAATCCCAATAAAAAACCATTATTTTCTATTGAAAAAAGAGTTGATCAAATTCAAGAATGTACCAAAAACATTCCCAATATAGAAGTAGATAGTTTTACAGGTTTAACGGTGGAATATGCACGGATAAAAAAAGCGGGGGTTTTACTCAGGGGTTTAAGAGTGATGTCTGATTTTGAACAAGAATTGCAGATGGCACATATTAATAAAACCCTTGAAAATTCCTTAGAAACGGTCTTTTTAGCTACCAATACCGAATTAAGTTTTATCAGTAGTAGTGTCGTTAAAGAAATTGCTAAATTAGGTGGAGAAATCGATCATCTTGTTCCCCCTAATATAGCTCAAGATTTAAGAATTTTGACAAAGAATCAGTGGTGAAAGAAAACAAATTTGTAAATATTTAAAAAAATGAGTTCTGAGTGTCTTGTTGTGAGTTTGATCGTGATTCAAAGACAAGATGCAGTATATTAGACATCGACCGAAATCGGGCTAGAAGCCCGAACTACTAAGAAAACATCTTCATTTCTGCCCGGTGTATATTGCTCTAAACCCCGATCTTAGGTTATCTTAAGCAATGATGAGAGCTTTGTCAATGGTGTATTATGCTGTTTCGGTTTCGGTTTTTGTGAGAATATTTAATTGAATAAAACGGGTAATTATATGAGATAAAAAGCCGATCGGACCTGCAAATAAACAAAGAATTAAAGAGTGAATTGTCCAGATTTTTTCGGTTTGTCCTTGCCAATAAATATATCTGCCTAAGAATAAATCCAAAACAAGAAAATGAGTCCAACCGGCAAAAGTAATACTAGGATTACTAAAGACTCTTGCTAAATCTGCTAATTGAGGATTAGATAATACTTCGATCGATTCGCTATTTAAACCAGTAATAAAAAGATAAATATAGACGAATATTAAGGGTAAAAAAAGAAGGTAAGATTTCATTATTTTTTGTGTCCATTGCCAATTAGGGAGGAAAACCATTATTATCCAAAATGGCAAAACATATAAATTAGTTAAATTGAATAATTGATTGAGATCGATCATTGGTTTCTCTTTTTAAGTACAAATATCAACATGATAGAATAAAAACAATTATTCTGTGGTTTATTTTATCTTATCTAAAATCAGTTATTATGTTTGCTCACCCTAATTTGATTAAGTTTTTCTGTTTATTCTTATTTGTCTTTCCTTTGGCTAGTTGTACTAAACCGCCTGAAACTACTGCGCAAGAGGAAAAATCTCTACCCCCTTCTGTGCGTATTCCTTCTGTGGATATTCAACCTGTTACTAGGGAATTTTTAACTCCTACTAGAGAATATATTGGTACAAATGAACCATTAAAAGAGGTGACAATACGTTCTCAGGCAGAAGGGCAATTGTTACAATTAACGGTGGATGTGGGCGATCGCATCTCTAAAGGACAAGTTATCGCACTCTTGGATGATACACTCTTGAATGCCGAATTAGCAAGGACAGAGGCGGAATTAATTTCCCTTAAGTCTGAAGTAACCGAAGCCCAAGCCGATGTTATTTCTGCCCAAGCGGAGGTAGAATCTGCTAGGGTACGTTTTCAACAAGCTCAAGTGGATGCTGATAGACTACAAGAATTATATGAAGAAGGTGCGATCGCAAAAAGAGAAGTAGAATTAGCTCAAACGGAAGCGAAAACGGCAGAACAATCATTAAAATCGGCACAATCTCAGGTAGAAGTAAGAAAAGCGGCGGTAGAAACGGCAAAAGGCAGAATTACCAGTCAAAAAGCCCTTATTGAGCAGGAAAAAAAGAGGTTAGCATTTACCCAAATCAAATCTCCTATAGATGGTTATGTTTTGGAGAGATTGACGGAGGAAGGTAACTTAATTCAAACGGGAGGAGAAATCATCCGTATTGGCGATTTTAGTCAAGCCATGGTAAATGTAGCGGTGTCGGAATTGGATTTAGGAAAAGTGGCATTAGGAAAAACCGTTAATGTCAAACTAGATGCTTTTCCTAACCAAACATTTACAGGAATTATCAATCAAATATCTCCCTCTGCACAAGGAGACTCTCGACAAATTCCCATAGAAATTATCTTAAGCAATCCTGAAGGCAAAATCAAACGGGGTTTACTGGCAAGGGTTAAATTCACCGCCGATAATCCTTCCCTCACTATCCCAGAATCGGCTTTACAAGTGGGCGATCGAGATAACATAGTATTCATTGTTGTCAATAGTAATCAATCTTCTGACCCTAAAGTCATAGCAAAAGAGGTGACGTTAGGGAAAAGAAGAAACGGCAAAGTAGAAGTATTAACGGGTTTAAATGACGGAGAGAAAATCGTCTCCCGTAGCAGTAACACCTTGGAGAATGGGCAAAAAGTTAAACTTAGTGCTATTAGTAATTAGGTATTACCTGAATTCAAGATAAAGTATTCGGTTGTGTCAAGATGTTAGGTATTAGAAAACTTGATAAGTCTAATGAATAGCTCCAATGATCAGGAAATGCTAAAATAAAAGATGAGAAAAAATTATCACTAAAAAGCAATTATAAAGTAAGTCAGCCGTTGTGAAGAGCGAAAATATCCGATTTGACAGTATTGAATCCGCTTTAGCAGAAATCAAAGCAGGAAAGGCGATCGTGGTTGTGGACGATGAAAATAGGGAAAATGAGGGGGATGTAATTTGTGCCGCCCAATTTGCTACCCCTGACATGATTAACTTTATGGCGGTGGAAGCTAGGGGATTAATTTGTCTAGCAATGACAGGAGAAAGACTAGATGAATTAGATTTACCCCTGATGGTGACAAAAAACACCGACAGTAACCAAACGGCTTTCACAGTAAGTATTGATGGGGCTAAACATTTAGGAGTAACAACGGGTATTTCTGCCGAAGATAGGGCAAAAACCATTCAAATCGCCATTAATCCTACCACAAAACCCGAAGATTTAGCACGTCCAGGGCATATCTTCCCTTTAAGGGCAAAGAAAGGAGGAGTTTTAAAAAGGGCAGGGCATACAGAAGCCGCAGTGGATTTAGCCCGTTTAGCAGGTTTATATCCTGCTGGTGTGATTTGTGAAATCCAAAACCCTGATGGTAGTATGGCTCGTTTACCTCAACTATATAAATATGCTCAAAGTCATAATTTGAAATTAATTAGTATTGCAGATTTGATTAGTTACCGTCTGCAACACGATCGCTTCGTTTATCGAGAGACTATTTGTAATTTCCCTAGTCAATTCGGAGATTTTCAGATTTATGGCTATCGAAACGCTTTAAATAATACGGAACATTTAGCCATTGTCAAGGGGGATATTAACAAGTTTCCCCGACAGCCAGTGATGGTAAGAATGCACTCAGAATGCCTAACGGGGGATGCTTTAGGATCGTTACGTTGTGATTGTCGAATGCAATTACAAGCGGCGTTGAAAATGATCGAAAATGCTCAATTAGGGGTAGTCGTCTATTTACGGCAAGAGGGTAGAGGTATCGGTTTAATCAATAAACTCAAAGCCTATACTTTACAGGATAGGGGTTTTGACACGGTGGAAGCCAATGAAAAACTTGGTTTTCCTGCGGATTTAAGAGATTACGGCATGGGAGCGCAAATGCTTAATGATTTGGGCATTAAACAGATTCGTCTCATTACCAATAATCCTCGCAAAATAGCGGGTTTAAAGGGTTATGGGATTGAAATTGTCGAGCGTTTACCCTTATTTATTGAGGCTAATAATTATAATTCTCATTATTTAGCGACAAAAGCAGAAAAATTAGGACATTTGTTATTACAAACTTATCTTTGCACTGTGGCAGTAACTTGGAAAAATCCGCTTAATTCTGCCACTAAACGCTATGAAAAATTAGAAAATATCCGTCATTTAGTGCGCAGTCATAATTTACTTTTACAGGAAGAAACGCGCCCTGTTTCTGTTGCTTTATTCAGTCAACCTTCAATTATTTTCCACTTGGGTTTTGATAAGCCTAAGATGATTGAGTCCAACTGGTATAAAAATCAAAATCATCCTTATTTGAATACAATGGTTGAAATTATACATCAAATTATAACTTGGGAAAATTTAGAATCTTTACAATTTTTGGTAGCTGATGGCGATGATCCAATGTTAGGTTTACAGGTGAGATTACAGAGAGAAAATGTTTCTTCTTTAGCCTCTATTCAAGATTTAAAATTAGGGTTAGAAACTCAAAAAATTTATATTTATAACTGATGTTATTTGAGTTCGATTTATATTTATCGCTTGTTGGTGGAGGCAGTATTCAGCCCAAGAATCCCCCGTTACACCGTAAGGTTAACGGTGGGAGTTGTCAAAAGTACCTATCCTAGCTGTTTCATGTTTCATTATAGAACCGTTCACACCCCTAAAACAAAAAGATAATATTACAGTCTCTTTGGGAAAATTTAACCGATTGGCGGTACTAAAAATTTAACGATTAAAGTTAGGGTAGCGAGGAGTAATCCACTGACAACAGTTATAAAAATACCTCTGTTAGTAAACTCAAGGTTATCTAATCTTTTCCCTAATCCGTTAACATCACTTTTAATGGTGGCTACATCTACTTTAATCTCATTTATATCTCTAGAGATGCTATCGAATTTTGAGTTAATTAAATCTCTTAACTCTTTTAAGTCGTTATCTGTTACTGTACTCATGTTAAAATCTCCTTTAGTATTAAATCTCCTATCCTTGCTTTTTTCATTCACTTTACTCAGGTAAAGTAGGGTGGGCAATGCCCACCAAATTAGATTAAAAATTAACCTAAGATTTTTTTAGCCTGAGCGACAACGTTATCAACGGTGAAACCGAATTTCTCCATGACAACGCCACCGGGTGCGGATGCTCCAAAAGTATTAATACCAATGCAAACACCTTCATCACCGACAAAACGTTCCCAACCGTAGGTTACACCTGCTTCAACGGAGATACGTTTTTTGACGGATTTAGGTAACACAGATTCTTTGTAAGCCTCATCCTGTTGATCGAATAATTCCATACAAGGCATGGAAACAACACGGACTTTTAAGCCTTCTGCTTTTAATTTTTCTGCCGCATTAATACAGAGTCCAACTTCGCTACCAGTACCGATTAAGATTAAGTCTAATTCTTCGGGAGCGAATCCACAAGCAACGACATAACCGCCTTTAGCCACGGCATCGATGGATGATCCTGCTAAGTTAGGTAAGCCTTGACGGGTTAAAGCCATTAAGGAAGGAGTTTTGTCAGCTTCGATCGCAACTTTGTAAGCTCCTGATGTTTCATTTCCGTCAGCAGGGCGGAATACCAATAACCGAGGAATCATACGCAAAGACATAACGTGTTCCACTGGTTGGTGAGTGGGGCCATCTTCCCCTAGGGCGATCGAATCATGAGTCATTACCCAGATTACTTTGGCTTCGGATAAAGCAGATAAACGGATGGAGTTTCTCATGTAGTCAGTAAATACCAAGAAAGTCGCACCGTAGGGAATTAAACCGCTATTATGTAAGGCGATACCGTTACAAATTGCCCCCATTGCGTGTTCTCTAACACCGAAGTGGATATTACGATTTTCGTAAGCACCTTTTTGGAAATCACCAGAACAATGAATTTCCGTTAAGTTAGAGTGAGTTAAGTCCGCAGATCCACCTATTAATTGAGGTAAAACAGGTGCGATCGCATTTAAACAATTTTCGGAGTGTTTACGACTTGCTAAGGCTTTATCTTCGGGGGTATAGGAAGGTAAGCAATCCGCCCAATTTTCAGGTAATTTACCGGAGATTTGAGTTTCAAATTCTGCCGCTTCGGTGGGATATTTGGTTTTGTAAGTAGCAAAGGTTTCTTCCCACTCAGCTTGTAAACTAGCACCTTTTTCGATGGCCTTGTGGAAGTGACTGTAAACTTCTTCGGGTACAACGAAAGGATCGTAATTCCAACCTAATTCTTTACGGGTTAAAGCCACTTCCTCTGCACCTAATGCCGCACCGTGAACTCCTGCTGTATCAGCTTTATTGGGAGAACCATAACCGATGGTAGTGGTAACTTTAATTAAAGAAGGTTTGTCTGTTACTGCTTTCGCCGCCGCAATAGCAGATGCGATCGCCTCTAAATCGGTATTGCCATTTTCAACGTGTTGAACGTGCCAACCATAAGCCTCAAAACGCTTACAAACATCTTCGGTGAAAGCGATGTCCGTAGAACCATCGATAGAAATATGGTTATCATCATAGAGGGCGATTAATTTACCTAAACCCCAATGGGCGGCTAAAGAAGCTGCTTCTCCAGAAATACCTTCCATGTTACAGCCATCACCCATGATAACATAAGTATAGTGATCAACTAAGGTACAGTCTGGCTTGTTAAATTTAGCTCCTAAATGAGCCTCAGCTAAAGCTAAACCGACACCATTAGCAATACCTTGTCCTAAAGGACCTGTAGTAACTTCAACCCCTGCGGTAAGAAAGTTTTCAGGGTGTCCGGGGGTTTTAGAATGCCACTGACGGAATTGCTGAATATCCTCAATGGTTACGCTATCATAACCATATAAATGCAACAAGGAATATTGAAGCATAGAACCATGACCAGCAGAAAGGACAAAACGGTCACGATTGAACCATTGAGGGTTTTTGGGATTAAATCTCATGAATTGATCCCATAATACAAAAGCCATAGGCGCCGCACCCATCGGTAAACCAGGGTGTCCAGATTTGGCTTTTTCCACACCGTCAATGGAGAGAAAACGAATTGCGTTAATGCAAAGTTCTTGAATAGATTGGGTTGCAACCACCATAATTCAGTTTAATTAATTTGTTTAATCGTTTACAGTTATCTTCTCATTCTTTTGCATGAATCGCAATAATTTCCCTGAGTTCGGAGTGTCGAGATAAATTAGACATAGATAATGTTAAGTTATAAGATAAAATAAACCTGACGATTGCTATGAATATGAAAGAAATAAAGATTGTCAAAGACAAAAACGAGTTGATTGCCTCTGCATCTGATTGTATAATTCAAAAAATAAGAGATGCACTGGTGTCTTCTCAACGATGCACCATCGCACTGGCAGGGGGAAGTACACCAAAACCGATTTATGAAAATATAGCCCAAGCAGATTTAGAATGGGATAAGATTCATGTCTTCTGGGGAGATGAAAGATATGTGCTTCCCACTCATCCCGATAGTAACGAAAAAATGGCGAGAGAAGCATGGTTAAATCGAGTTAATATCCCCCCCGAAAATATTCATCCCATGCCAACTAATGGTAATAACCCGTCAGAGGATGCCGATAAACATAATCAAGAATTGCTGGATTTCTTTGGCTTAACCGATGGTTTTCCCTCTTTTGATATTATCCTACTCGGAATGGGGGATGATGGACATACTGCCTCACTATTCCCTTATACTAAGGCGTTAAAAGAGTGCGATCGCCTCGTAACGGTGGGAAATAAAGAAGATAATCAAAGACTAACTTTTACTGTACCCTTAATAAATGAGGCTAAATGTGTTATTTTCTTGGTATCAGGAACAAATAAGCAGGAAGCCTTAAAAGCGGTTTTCAGTGAAGATGCTGACAGTAATCAATATCCCAGTAAAAAAATTCAACCGTCTGGAGATTTAATCTGGTTTATCGATGAAGAAGCGGGCAAAAATGTAGAACTATTAACTATTAACTATTAATGTGCTTTTTTTGAGAAAAAACGATGGTAGAAAATAACAGCCATAATCGAGAGGAAAATTCTTCCCCCCCCCCTTTAGAATTAGAGACAGACGCAGAAACCAACGTCATCGGTGATTTGGATGCTATCTTTGACTCCACAGAAGACATCCTTGCTTCTCAATCTCTCCCTTTTACTAATACTGTTCCAGATACAACCCAAATACAACCCCTCACCGCTATTTTAACCCATGTACAAACAGAAGTAGTGTTAGAATTACCCATTCATCTTCCCATTATTAACTTAGGTAAACCTAACGAATCCACTCCTCCTGATATTGATTTGTCTGGTTTTCCTCATTCTCAAATAGTCTCCCGTGTTCATGCTAAGATCTTCCAAGAGGGTAATGATTTTTATGTTGAGGATTTAGGTAGTGCAAATGGAACTTATATTAATCATGCTCCTTTACCCACGGGAAATCGTCATCGACTCAAAAGTGGCGATCGCATCGCGCTGGGCAAAGAGGATAAAGTCAGCTTTATTTTTCAGTTGAAAACCATCTAATTATTTCAATTATTTAAAAAACTTGACTATAATTATTATGAAAAATATCAAAAAATAATGGTTAATTTTAAGTTAAATAAAGATTAAATTTTGTTTAACTTAAAGATAAAAAAATAAGTTATGGCAAACAACAAGTCAGATTTAATCCTTATCGTCGATGATAATGCGACTTATAGAAAGATTTTAGTTAGGATTTTAGAGCATGAAAATTTTACAACAGTAGAATGTAAAAATGGTTACCAAGGCATAGAAAAAGCTATTGAGTTACAACCAAACTTGATTCTATTGGACATAAAAATGCCTGATATTAACGGATTTGAAACTTGTATCAAAATAAAAGAAAATTCTGCTATAGCTCATATTCCCATTATTTTTATGACATCATTAGATGATGTTGAGCATAAAATTAAAGGTTTAAAAATCGGCGGTGTGGATTATATAACCAAACCATTTCAACCAGAAGAAGTTTTATACAGAGTCAAAATACATTTAAAATTAGTTAATATCAACAAAACTTTAAGCCACAAAAATCAGGAACTAGAGGCAGAAATAAAAGCAAGAAAAAAGGCAGAAAAACAATTATTGAAATTAAATAAAAACTTAGAAGAAACCGTCAATGAAAAAACCAAAGATTTACATAAAGCCTTATCAGATTTGAGAGAAAGAGAAAAACAATTAGCCTATAAAGCCTATTATGATGATTTGACAAAATTGCCGAATCGTTATTGGCTTAATTCCTATTTAGAAGACTTAATTCAAGAGGCAAAAAAATCCTCAGCTAATAATCCCTGTTATCATTCTATTTTATTTATTGATTTAGATCGCTTTAAGGTTATTAATGATAGTTTAGGACATTTAATTGGAGATCAACTGTTGACATTAGTAGCCGAAAGATTGATTGATTTTTCTCCTGAAAATTCTGTGATTACCCGTTTTGGTGGAGATGAATTTATTATTCTTTTACAAGATGATAAATGTATGGAGAATATCACAAATACAGTCACTCTACTTTTACAAGAGTTGCAACAACCTTTTGTGGTTAATAATTATAAATTATTTATTAATGCAAGTATGGGAGTGGCTATTCATGACTATAAAAAAGTCGATGTTATTCATATTTTACGAGATGGTGATGTGGCTTTATATCAGGCGAAAAAAAATGGCAGAGGCACTTATGTTATTTTAGATGAAACCATTAGAAATGAGGCTTTATCCCGTTTAGAGTTAGAAAACGATTTGCGCAAAGCCTTAGAAGAAGAAAAATTGGACTTATATTATCAACCTATTTTCTGTTTAAAAAATAATGTGTTAAAAGGTTTTGAAGCCTTGATTCGTTGGCGTCATCCTCAACTAGGTTTTATTTCCCCCTCATTATTTGTTTCTATTGCTGAAGAAATAGGTTTAATTAATTGGTTAAATGATTTTGTCTTAAGTCAAGCCTGTCGTCGATTAGGTATTTGGTTTTCTTCTTTTCCCTCATTAACGGATATATTTGTCAATGTTAATTTGTCAATTATTAACTTATCGCAAAGTAATATTACAGAAAAACTAGATTCTTTTTTAACCCAAAAATTATTTCCCGAAAGTTGCCTGAAAATAGAAATTACCGAGGGTTGTTTAGAAGATGCAACTTCTTCGACTTTTGATATTTTAAACAGCATTAATGACAGAGGAATTAAACTCTGTATTGATGATTTTGGCACTGGTTATTCTTCTCTGAGTCGCTTACACGCTTTACCCATTAAAACCTTAAAAATAGACAAGAGTTTTGTAGATAAAATCACTCCTAAAAGTGAGAGTCAAACTATCATTAAAACTATTTTAGCCCTTGCTCATAGTTTAGGCATGGAAGTAGTAGCGGAAGGGGTGGAAAATGAAATGCAGAGGGACATTTTAACTCATCTTGGTTGTGATTTTGCCCAAGGTTATTTTTATTTTCCTCCTTTAGATGTTTATAAGGCTACTGATTTAATTAAAGAAGTGAACTAACTTACGATCAAAAGGATCTCGATCAATCAATTCCTAATTCCTAATTATTTGAATGATTTTAGCCAGTCAATAATACTCGCACCGCCCCAAATCGTAGCAAAAATGATGGAAGCGGAAACGACACCTGCGATTAAACAGATGACTAAACCGGCTAAAACGATTAAACCGTCATCCTCTTGCATTCCAAAAGCCGTGACAAATACTCCCATGGCGGGGGCGGTATTCGTGCCGGGGATGGGAATCATCATGGATATAGCCATAAGAGCGATCGCGCCTCCGATGATAATTCTTCCTCCGTAGCTAGTACAAATATAGGCTAGACGAGGTTTAGTAATGGCTTCGATGCGTTTTAACCAAGGTAAACCCATTTCCACGAATTTACGGGCGGTAGTGGTTTTCATTGAACCTTTGAGCATTTTTTCGGGCAACCAAGGAATTTTTCTGCCGAAAATCAACTGCATGGCTAACAGAAAAATTAAAACTCCGAAGGGAATAGAATAACCCGGGGCGGGGATTGGTAATGCGGACGGCAAAGATAAAATTACTAATAAAAAACCAAAAATTCTTTCTCCTGCAAGGGCTAAAATTTCTTTTAAAGTTATTTTCTCCTCTCTCTCTTGGACAAAAAAATAGTTGTTTAATTCCTGTGATAGTTTTGACATAGATGGGTAATTTAGGATTGAGAATAGATAAACGTAGGTTGGGTTAGCCATAGCGTAACCCAACACATCTGAGTTCGGGGTTCACCTCAGTTCGAGATAAGAATTGTTGATTTAGGTAGGTTTCAGGTTTCGGGGTTCGGAGTTTGGAGTTAAAATTAAGACATAAGGAAGAAGTTGGGTTTCGCCTCTCAACCCAACCTACGATAAATAAGGTGGTTTCCAAAAAAGAATCTACCCATTTTCTTGATAATTCCCCCTTTGTTTAAGGGGGGTTAGGGGGGATCATACTGGTATATTTATTGTTAGAAATCACCTAAACTCACACCTATCAATTATTACTTGTTTTAATGGTTGCTTGACCATTTTCATCAACATAAGCTAAATAAACAATACCCTCCTCACGGGTGTATGCTCTAATTTGTTCGGGATTACGCCATTGTAAGTCAATCTCTACTCTGACAATGTGATCACTATTTCTCAGCTTTTGAGCATAAGCAAAAGCGGCGTTAGAGGCATTAAAGGAAGTGGGAATCACTAGCCAATCACTAGGGGGAGTGCTTTGGGGTAAATTAGGATTATCCAAAAGACAATTATGTAAGTCTTCAATGTTAAAACAAAAGCCAATCCCCGCCGCACTTTTTTTCTGGGGATGATAGACTTCTAATAGTTGATCATATCTGCCTCCCTGCCCCAAAACGTAGGGTTTGTTACCCATAACTTTAACAATCTCAAAAACAATGCCTGTATAATAATCAAAGGTTTGAATTAAACTTAAATCAAGGGTAATTGGGAGGGTTTTGTCCGTGGTATGGTTGATTAATTCCATTAATGACTGTAAATGATTGACGGCTTTAAGGGCTTTTTCATCTAAGTCAAATTCTGTCACTTTGGCTAAGACTTGTTGAGGATTCCCCCTTAAATCAAACAGTTGTAAGGCTTTAATTTTCAGACTATCTTCTATTTCTAGTTTCTCTAATGTCACCCGATCTAAAGAGGCGATCGCACCTAAAATATGAGGGCGAAAAGACTCAGGGAAAGTGCTAAGTAAAGAGCGGGTTAACCCTGCGTCACCGAGGAGTAGTTGTGCCGACTCCATGCCAAGAGACTTTAAACAATTAACTAACAATAAAATAATTTCCGCATCAGCTAAGACACCATCAGCATATAACAATTCTACTCCGGCTTGGTAAAATTCCAACTGTTTACCGTGATAACCGGCTGGGGGATTGCGAAAAACATTGGCACGATAACAAAGTCTTTGAATGGTTTGATTACTGAGACGATTAACCGCCGCCCTAGCAATGGAAGCTGTCAATTCGGGGCGTAAACCAAGTCGCCCCTCCCCAATATTTTGCAGTTGAATCACGGTTGAAGGCTCGATCGCACCCCCCGCCATAAGAGTCTCCATCCATTCAATGGTAGAGGTAACGATTCTTTTGTACCCCCAGCGCTGAAAGACTTCCTGTAAGCGATCGTTAATCCAACTTTTTTGAGCGACTTCTAACGGAAGTAAATCTCTTGCTCCAGCTGGTGCTTGATGAATCATACTAAAAAGATGTGAGTGTAAGGAATAGACGATAAATCATGGTTAATCCTACCATAAAGGAATACCAAAAATTTTTGGAGGTTCTTTTTTTCCTTTGTTATCTTTTTTATCCTTGGATTTTCCTTTATCCGCAGTGTTACTCTCCCCTTTCTTCTCTTCTGTCTTGCTTCCTGATTTTTTCTCTTTCTTTTTCAATTCTTCTACAGCCTTTTTCACGGTAGGATCATCTTTATCCAGACTGACAGCCTTATTAATGTGAATCCGCCCGTAGGGTAAGTTATTTTGTTCCAGATAAAGAGAGCCTAACATAGCGTGTGCGATCGCACTCTTAGCATCCACTTTTACCGCTTCCCTTAAATCAAAAATAGCGGCCTCAGGATTAAACTGCTCAACATGGTTTTTAGCACTATTAATTAACTTATCTAAACGGGAAACAGGTTCTTTTTCTTCCTTAACCTCTACCGTAGGCTCAGTGACAGGGGTTGGATTAGGCACACTGGTAATTATCGCATCAGAAGTGGTAATGGGAGACTCAACCCGCCCCGAAGTACCCATTACCTTACTTAATCCCCCTTGATTTTGACGAATTAAATAAATCATATTCAACTCACTCAAAATCGCTATTTTAATAGACAATTTGCTTAAATCATGATACTGATCTTTTCCTAATTGCTCCACAAGTTCCCTATATTTTTTTTCCAAATTTGCCTCTTCCTGAAACAACTTTTTGGAAATCTCCCCGGTAAGAGTAATCTCAGATGCGATCGGAGCTAATCTCGACGTAATCTCAGAAAAAATTAACTGACATTCCTTTCTTAACTTATCCTTATACAAATTCTCATAAGCAGGGTTAACCAATTTAGAGAGAATATTACTCCCCTTTTCTCTATCTTCAGGAGTCTGAGAGTGGTTAGTGTCAGGATGAAGTTGATAAGCTAATTTCAAATACCTTAAACGAATATCTTTCGGAGTTGCCGAAATTGGCAAACCCAAAATTGCATAATAATCTTTAACTTCATACTTAAATAAACCACCCTTTAAATCGGAAATTAACATAATGATTCAACCCAATTAAAATTTAGAATTTAAAATTTAGAAACTATCCCTACATCCTAACAACCCCCTAATCTTACTAATTAATAAAAAAGTAACTTTAAGGATTTTTTTCTATTAGTTAAAACGTTATAAACCAAAATCCCTCCATTCCCCTCTCTTCCTATCTCCCACTCTTTTTTGTTTCTCGAAAGTGAAACAACCCTGCCTGATAGGGGGTATTGAGTAGAGCCTCACTTAATTGAGAATGAATATAACCATTAGTAGCTAATATTCTACCACTATCTAAATCGAACTCAGTACCATCATAAGCACTGACACATCCTCCCGCTTCGGTGACAATCAAGACTCCTGCTAACAAATCCCACGGTTTTAAACCCCTTTCCCAGTAGCCATCAAGTCGCCCCGTTGCCACTTCGCACAAATCTAAAGACGCACTCCCCCCCCTCCTTACTCCTTGAGTTAAATGAGTTAAATAACAAAACTCTGCATAATTATTATCCTCTGTTTCCCTGCGATCATAGGCAAAGCCTGTTACTAATAAGCTCTTATTTAAGTCGTCAGTACGGGAAACTCGGATCGGTATATTATTTAACGTAGCACCTAAACCTGTTGCCCCACACCACAATTCTTCTCGCATGGGATTGTAAACAACTCCGACTGTTGGTTTTCCCGACACTAACAAACCAACGGAAACCGCAGCTTGAGGATAGCCATGAGCGTAATTAGTAGTACCGTCAAGGGGATCAATTACCCAAAGATGTTCACTGTCAGCCATTCCCACTGTGCCAGACTCCTCTGCGAGAATACCATGCTCAGGATAATGCCTTTTAATTACTTCTAATACTTTTGCCTCTGCCTCTTGATCTACTTCTGTAATTAAATCTCCAGCTCTGCCTTTTTCCCTAATATCTAGTTGTTTTCCCCAATATTGTTTCAGTATTGCTCCACCGCTTTGAGCCGCTAGGGTTGCTATGTCAAGCAATTGATGTACATTAACAGAATATTTACTCATGATTAAGAGTATTTAAAATTTAGAATTGATAATGAACAATTAAAGCCTAACACCTAAAACCTTTTAAGAATTGCGAGAAGTACGACGACGACGGGTTCTGACTACGGGGCGATCGCTCTCTAAAGCCTCTTTAATGATAGCATCGGTAATAGTTTCTACCTCATCGTTGTCATCATCACTAACCTCCATATCATCTGGCATCAGATTAAAATAGTCTTCTTCCTCAACTTCAATAATATCCTCAATCTCAGGAGTATCAACATCAATTTCCACCTCATTAATCATTATCTCCCTACTTTGAGGGAAGATTACTTCAGGAGTAAAATCCTCATCCTTATCAATAATTTCTCCAGCATCCTCGATTACGAAAGTTTCAGGCTCGATCGCTTCAAGTTCCCTTTCGCCACGCCCATTTTCGAAGATCCCAGAATCCTCTGACTCGTCTTTATCTTCTGGGTTACGCACATAGACTAAAACGGATTTAGGATCTTTAAATTCCTGTTCCAAGTGTAGTAAAGGCGAAATTCCCATAAAAGCATAAACATCCTGTTCAGCTTCTGTCATTTCTACAACTACTTTTTCCCACTGACTCTCATCCCGACGGAGCGATCGAGATAACAAACTGCGTTCTTTTCTTTCGGGTTTAGTATCTGTTTCAGTGGCGTTATTTCCCACCAGAATGGGATCTTCTTTCACCCCATTTTCTCGACGACGGCGACGACGGCGATTATTCCCATTATTGCTTTCTTGGTAGCTAGGATGATTGACTAAATCTAACTCATCGCTATCACTGGTGAAATCATCGAGGGAGAGGATCTTATCATCTAAAACAGGTTTTTCAGCTTTGTTGACAAGGGTAGGTTGATAGTAACTAGGTGCTAAATTCTCTGCACCATGATGACCAGACAAGTGTACCTCCAAACCTGTACCACCGCAATGGGAGCAAGTTTGAGTAAACAATTCGTAGATATTTTTACCTTGTCTCTTACGGGTTAATTCTACCAGTCCCAGTTCGGATAATTGAGCAATCTGAGGTCTAGCTTTATCCGCCTGTAAAACTCGGTTAAAGTGTTCTAATAATTTTAGTTTATCTCGACGGGAATCCATATCGATAAAGTCAACTACAATCACACCGCCAATATTGCGTAATTTCAATTGACGAGCAATTTCGATCGCCGCTTCAGTATTAGTCCATAAAACTGTTTCCCTAGAAGTAGCAGAATGAGTAAAAGAACCGGAGTTAACATCAATCACCGTCAATGCTTCCGTTGGTTCAATGATAATATAACCCCCAGAAGGAAGATCCACCCGAGGTTTTAAGGCTTCCTTAATCGCCGCATTAACACGGAAATAATCTAAAATAGGACGAGGATCTTTATGGGAGTCGATCAGTAAACCATGAGGATGTTTCCCACTGCCCCAATTACTCAACTGTCTTTTAACTCTTTTCGCCGCCTCATCAGAGTCAACTACAACACGGTTAACATCATCACTATACATATCCCGTAACACCCGTTGAATGAAATCATCATCTCGATTCAACAACGCAGGAGGACTCAAAGTATTCGCTTCCTGTTGAATTTTCTCCCACTGCTTCTTCAGAAACTCCAAGTCCTCGATAATAGCATCTTCCCCTTTACCTTCGGCTTCCGTGCGCACTAACAATCCCATTCCTGCGGGTTTTAAGAGAATTGCTAAGGCTCTCAATCGATTACGTTCATTATCATTCTTAATACGACGAGATAAACTTACCCCTTTACCGTAAGGCATTAACACTAAATAACGCCCTGGTAAACTAACCTCTCCTGTCAATCGAGGACCTTTTGACCCCGTAGGTTCTTTCATTACTTGAACCAATACAGGTTGATGGGGAGCGAGTAATTCGGTAATTGCCCCTGCACTTCTTTTCAGTCGTAGAGGACCTAAATCTGTAATATGGATAAAACCATTTTTTTCCGCATCGCCAATATTGACAAAAGCCGCATCTATGCCCGAAATGACGTTTTCAACCGTTCCTAAATAAATATCCCCTACCTGTTGATTACCGGTAGCAACTACTAACTCTTGAATTCGATCTTCGGCAAATACTGCCGCTATATGATTTTTTTCTGCAATTATTATTTGTTTTGGCATTCAATTCCCTCACAAAATTCTCGTTTCTGTGTTGATAAATTTCAAAGGTTTATTTTTCGCAATTACGATGATATTCAACTCAGATCTTACATCTACTTAAAAATATCTCAATTTTGAGGTATCAGGCATTAGGTATTCGGTCAAGAAAAATAACTAATATTTAGTTATTCTGAGAAAATTTAGATCGTATAATCTTTAATTTATCTCGAAAACAACCTAAGAATCTTTAACCTAATATCTTTATCTTAAGTATTAATTTACCGATGCAAGATTTGTGTTTAACTAAGGAATTATTTTTAATAATTATCTTCTGAGTTTTTGTTATTTTCATCACCAGAAATTTGGAAAAGATTTACAAAAAATGGCAAGAATTATTACTTTTAAAAGTCCATGAACTAATATCCTACCTTGCTCAATCTAATTTTTAATACTTTAATTTCTATTAAACTTCGACAAACTTAATTAAGTTGATTAAATCTTCCCATAAATTTCCCTGATTCTCAGTAAATCATTAATTATTAAATACATTCCCTCTTTTCTTTATCATGAGTTTCAGGAGTCAATAACGTTTTATATACTGTTATTTCGGATTTCCTGAAAGTTATTTAAACGGTTAAAAACCGACGTTTTTGACGTTTAAGAGTTGATTCAATTGCCTTAAACTAAAAACGGTCATCGGTGACTAATTATATACTTATACATGATTGAAAAAAAGTAAATACTGAATTTTGCTCTACACTAAATCTTTAAGGTTGAAACAGATTATCAACAAACAAGGCAATCAACCAAAAATTAGCTAAATCAATTAACTAACCACACAAGACATAAAAGTCGGAAAACAGTAAATTTTTCTCGACATAAGTTTAATCCATTTTTTCTAATAATACTAAAGATGGATTTAATACCTCTCAATCCTGAGTAAACAAGAACACAGGCGATTTCTCTCATACCTCTAGCGTGATTTAATTACTAATTTCTGGTCTTGGAAATACTGCGGAAAATGCAATATATTTTTCATCTTCATGGACTCTGGTAATTAGTTATTTTTGTATGACTATCTGTCTATCAAGATTTAAAATCTCAGATTTTGACTATTTTTAGTCTTTACCATTAGTGTGATTATAACAGAAAAAAGGGCTTGATGCGAAGTTGATGAGAATTGTGAGTTAGGAATTGGGATTTGGGAGTTGGCAGAAATTAATTCTTCATTCTTCATTCCTATATGCCCTCAGTGGGTATTGAAAAATAAAAGAATTTGTTTGAAGATAAAAATAGAATTCTGCACTTCGTGAGAAAAAAGGATATGAAATTAAGAGCATTATCTAGCTTGGGGATTATTTTAGCTACTACGGGATTTATCTATCAGTCTAAAGCCTTTGGTCATGGAGTTGCGATCGAGTATCAGACAACGGAAGCTATTTCCATTCAAGCGAAATATGACAGTGGCAAACCCATGAGTAATGCTCAAGTGGTGGTTTACTCTCCCGAAAATCCCTCTGAAGCTTGGCAAACAGGAGTTACCGATGATGAGGGAAAATTTGCCTTTATTCCTGAAAATAATGTCAGTGGTAATTGGACTGTCAAAGTTAGATCCGCAGGTCATGGTAGTGTTATTAATATACCCTCACAGTCTCAAAATACAGAAATTGACAATGATGCTCAATCAGAAATGTCAGTGAATACTAACAATAGGGAAGAAAAAACATCATCTGTTATTTCCTCAACAACAGGGGGCTTATCCACATCTCAAAAAATGTTAATGGCAATTACGGGTAGTTGGGGATTTATCGGTACGGCTTTATTTTTCTCCCGCCAACAAAACAAATGATTGGGGTGTTAGGAGGTTGGTGAGATGCGGGAGATAGGGGAAAATTATTTAAAAACACCTGACACCTCTCAATTTGTTAATTATTCATTGTTAATTGATCATTTATGCACATACCCGATGGATTATTACCTCCAGTAGTCAGTATTTCTGGATATGCCGTTACTGGAGGAATTACTTGGTTTTCCTTACGACAAATTAATAAACAAAGCAATTATCAAGAGGAAATTCCCAAAGCGTCTTTGTTGACAGCCGCTTTTTTTGTAGCTTCTTTGATTCATATTCCTGTACCGCCTTTTAGTATTCATTTAGTGTTAAATGGAGTTATGGGTTTAGTTTTGGGTTATTTTGCTTTTCCTGCTATTTTAATCGGTTTATTTTTTCAAGCGATGTTTTTTCAACATGGGGGCTTATCTACTTTGGGCATTAATGCCGTTATTATGGGTATTCCCAGTTTATTAGCTTATTATATTTGGTCTTTGAGAAGTTTACCTCTGTTTCAAAATCCATTAGGGAAAAGTTTTTTAGCTTTTGCGGGGGGGGGATTAAGTGTATTCTTATCGGCTTTGATTTTTGTGTTTATTACCTTAAATAATATAGCTACTGATTTGGATATTAATGCTGAAAAGACTGCAATTTTAACTTCTTTAATTGGCTATGGTGTTCAAGCATTAATCGAAGGAATTTTGACGGTGATGTTAGTTACTTTTCTGGAGAAAGTTAAACCTGAGTTAATTGGCATGGAAAAATAGTAAAAGCTCTATATAGCGATCAGGTTTGAGTTGTGAGAATACTATCCCCCCTAACCCCCTTAAATAAAGCAGCAGGACTGTTTCATTTTCGAGAAACAAAAAAGAGGGGGAGATAGGGAGAGAG
>CAYPDC010000064.1:0-22733 GCA_964409355.1 uncultured Cyanobacterium sp. | reverse complement strand
AACCCGAAACCTGAAACCTACCTAAATCAACAATTCTTATATCGAACTGAGGTAACAGATAGTGCGAGAGACAGAAGTTTTTAACGATTAATTAATCAATTATTAGAAAAAATCCCTCCTTCCCCTTTTCCAAAACATAAGCGTTTTGATCCCGACGAGTGAAAAAACCCTGCTACATAAGTACTGGTGCAAAATAAATTGGGAATTGTGAGATGGTGGGAAGTAGGGAGTAACAACCTTATAACTAAGGCGGTTTCCAAGAAAGAATTTACCAATCTTCCTTATAATTCCCCCTTTGTGTTTTGGGGGGTTAGGGGGGATCATGCAGGTATATTTATTATTAGAAATCACCTAAACAGTAAATGTACAATTTATTTTACTTACTTATAAATTAGCTTTGAATTCTATCAAATTTTCTACAGATTAGATTATTGTCAACCGGTTCAACCCCTCAAGCCAACCATTAGACGTTAGAGCTACAGATTTTTGGTCAAAATAGGCAAAAAAAACTTAAAATGAGACACGAGTTGTAATTTAACTTTACTTAAATTCGGTCTCAAAAATATTATTTAGTTGTTCAATTATCAATTATGACAAATAAAAACGATTTCTCACCTAACCCTAAATATTATGTATCCCCAACAGGGAAAGTTCATGCAGATACCTGTCGCTACTGTCAACCAGATAAACAAGGATGGCAAAAATTAGACTCCCTTGAAAGTGCATTAGAAAAAGATTATCAACTTTGTCGTCTCTGTTGCCCTTCTCAAGAAAAAATTATGTCATCTCCATCTCCTTTAGATCCGATTGAGAATCAGGAATCGGAGAATCTGTCTAGTGACACCCCAATTATGACACAAGAAAAGCCAAAAAATCAAACATCCTCTGACAAAAATTCCCCTTCTTCAGAGAATAAAGCCACCGTCAGAAATAATAAACCTAAATCTGAAGAAAAACCCAAGAATAAAAAAGAAGGCAAAAAAGATGAAACCCCCTCGGCAAAAAATAAAGATTCTCAGAACAAATTTGCTCCTCCTGCCGAGAAAAAACGTTATAAAATCCTAGCAGGTAATGGTTGTCATCAGGCAATTACTGAGGTACTTGGAATATTATTACCCCCTTCTGAAGGGGAAAAATCTTTTCGCCTTATCCTGCCTGATGGAGTACAATTGGAGGCTAGTTTCAAAAATCCTCGTCTTCTCTGGTTAGCTCACAACAAACCTGAATTATTGGGACAACATTGGTTTCGAGGTTATCCGAAAATGAAAGATAATAAATTAGTTAGCTTACAAATTATTGCATGGGATGGCACAATGCCCACTAATCCTAGAGGAGAAGAAGTGTGGGAATTTACGGGAGTATGGACATTACAAAAGAATATTACCGTTCAACGTTCTATGATGCTAGATGATGTCCGCAAAATAGCGAAAGAAACGGGGTTTATTAAAAAGTTTAAATATACTTTTGCCAACTCTTTCGACTGGGTAAAAAATAAAAAATTATGGGCTGGATATGTTTATAAAGTTTTATGTAAAAGAAATGGGGATGTGTTGGAAATCAAAAAAGTAATTCCTTATGCTTGTCCTCGTATTAAACCTGTACCAAAACAAGCTCCTCCTCGTGGTAATAAACCTTTTAATAAAGGTGGAAAACCTCAATTTTCTAAAAAACAATAAGTAGTGAGTTCGGAGTTCGGAGTGAGGGATAATTAAGTAATAAGTAATTATTAACCATTCCTAATTCCTAATTCCTAATTAAACTATGGCTTCCTTTCGAGATTTAATTAAATATTATAATCAATATAAATTAATTGCTATTTTTAGCATTATTGCTTCTGGTTTTTTTGAAATTTTAGATCTAATTATTCCTTATTTAATTGGACAAATTTTAAATATTATTTCAGGACAAAATATAGATCAAATAACAGATTATCTTATTAATAAAACAGCTTTTATTTTTCCCTATTTAAAAGATCAACAAACACTAGAATTAACTATTCTAGTCAGCTTTATTTTTGTCATTACCGTAGTCAGAGCTCCAATTCAACCTTGGATTGCTTCTTGGTATCATTGGGAAATAGCTTTGAAATCACGAAGAGATTATTCAGAAAAAGTCATCAGAAAAATTCTGACTTTACCTCTTAGTTTTTATGATGAAAATAACCCCGGCAGAATTGCAGGGAGAGTGGCAAGAGGAATTGCTAATCATACATGGACTTATCCCGAAATTGCAGGGCAACTAATCCCTAAATTAATGAGAGTAGTGGGAATCTTTTTCGTTATTCTTTTATTAGAAAAATCCATTGCCATTGGTTTTATTTTTTCCTTTTCTCTCATTTTATTTTTCACTCTTATTCACTTACGGAAATTGATTAAAGAAGAAGAATTGTTAGACAAACATCAAGAAAATACAGAAAGTCGAACTTCAGAGATTATTACTAATATCAAAACTGTTAAAGCCTTTGCCACTGAATTACAAGAGTTAAATCGACAAAAAAAACGTCTCAACCGAGAATATAAAGTTGTTATTCATCGGATTCATTTAGGTTATGTAAAACTGGCTACATGGTCAAGAACAGTGGTTCAATTATCATTATTTTTAGTCTTTATTTCTATCTTAATTCCTACGGTTAAACAAGAAATTTCTTTAGGGCATTTTATTACTATTTACACCATTGCTAGTATGGCTTATGCAGAAATAGAACCTATAAGTAACCTTTCTGAAGTTTTTGCTCGTCGTTACGCTTCCATGATTCGTTTTCATGAGTTTATGAATTTACCTAGTGGCAAGGATGCTTCTGGTTTATCTTCGACTTTTTCTCCTTATAATTATTATCAATTTACGGGTAAAATAGAACTAAAAAATATCGCCTTTGGCTATCATCAAAGTCGCTTAGTATTACATAAAATAAATCTATTAATTAATCCCCGTGAAACCGTTGCTTTAGTAGGAAAATCAGGCTCTGGAAAATCCACTTTAGTTAAGTTATTATATCGTTATTTTGAACCTTTAGAAGGAACAATACTCATCGATGATCAAGACATTTATCACCTTGATATTACTCATTATCGAAGACGTTTAGCTATTGTACATCAAGATGTTGATATGTTTAATGGCACAATTTTTGACAATTTAATCTATGGTAATCCCTCTGTTACTATTGATGATGTCAAACAAGCCTGTGCGATCGCACGTGTGGATGAATTTATCCAAGAATTACCTGATCAATATTATACAGTAGTGGGAGAAAGAGGAGTAAGATTATCGGGAGGACAAAAACAAAGACTAGGCATTGCTAGGGCATTAATCATGAATCCTGATGTGTTAATCTTTGATGAGGCTACCTCTAGTCTTGATTATGAGTCAGAAAAAGAAATTCAAATGGCGATGCGATCGATCTTTGGCACTCGCACGACGATTATTATCGCCCATCGTCTCAGCACGGTACGAGAAGCGGATAAAATAGTAGTATTAGATCAAGGAAGCATTGCACAAATCGGCAACCACGAAGAATTATTGGCACAACAAGGCATTTATCAAAGATTACACTCTTTACAAGAAAGCGGTGATTTATATTAAACGGCTATCTTACTTCTCCTCGTGATAAATTATTTCTTGAAAAAGGTGTCAGGTGTCAGGTGTCAGGTTAAATTAAAACTGTTAATTTATAACAATCATATTTTTTAAATAATCAACGCTATAGCTATCAAGATTTATGTTAATGATTTTCTATTAATTTATCATAGCTACTGTAGAAGAACCTATTAAACTAGAGGAAAAATTCGAGTAGTTTCGGGAATAACATCTAATTTAACCTTAGTACCAATGGGTAATTGAGTTTTGACATCCGTGCGCGCGTGAAGCCTTTTACCTGACTCAGTTTGCAAACAATAGCGGTATTCTCTACCTAAAAATTCCCTTTCTTGTACTACTGTCACCCCTTCTTCGGAGGGTTGCAAAATCACATCTTCCTGACGAAACATTAACTCTCCCTGTTGATAAGTCACAGGTAAATTCAAACTCCATTCCCCTAATTCTGTACACCACACATCCCCTTTTCTTGTGGCTTGTAAGAAATTAGCTTGAGTCACAAATTCGGCCACAAAGCGACATTGAGGACAACTATAAATATCTTCAGGAGTTCCTATTTGCAATAGTTTTCCCCCCTGCATTACGCCAATTTTATCTGCGATCGCCATTGCCTCTCCCTGATCATGGGTGACAAAAATTCCTGCGGTATTGGTACTTTTTAAGATAGTTCTAACTTCATGACGTAACCTTTCCCTTACTTGCACATCTAAATTACTCAAAGGCTCATCTAATAAGATTAACTCAGGCTGAGGTGCTAATGCCCGAGCTAAAGCAATACGCTGTTGTTGTCCTCCTGAAAGTTCATGGGGGTAACGTTTTTCCAAGCCCATTAATCCCACTAATTGCAAAACTTCAGCAACTCGCTGTTTAATTTGTTGATGATTAGGGCGAGGTTTTTTCGTTTTTAAGCCAAAAGCAATGTTATCAGCAACACTTAAATGAGGAAAAAGAGCATAATCTTGAAATACCATTCCCGTCTTTCTTTTTTCTGGTTCAAGCCAGTTATTTCCCCCCGCCACAACGGAATTTCCTAAGACAATAGATCCTTGAGAAGGTTTTTCAAAACCTGCAATCATCCTAAGTAGAGTTGTTTTACCACATCCAGACGGTCCTAATAACCCCAATAATTCCCCTTGTTTTAAGTCAAAACTGATCTGATTCACCGCAGGAAGTTGTTTTGCAGAAAATTGTTTAGTTACTGCTTTGACTTGAAGAATTACAGACTCTACCATTATGCTCCTTGTGATAATTAGTGATGTTTAATAAGAATAATTTTCAATTATTTCTCACTATACCACCTTTTGGCTCAAATTGCACATTATTATCAATAAACCAAAATACCTAAAAACTGAGATATTTTTAAGATAGGTGCAAGATCTGAGTCAAGAATCAATCCTCTGGTAAACTTGTATGATAATAATTGATTATCTCCCTAGTAAACAAAAAAATGGAACTAGCCTTCGCTAAAATTCTGGTGGTAGATGATGATATTCATATCGCCAATCTAATCACTCGCTTTCTCAAGCAAAAACAATATCAAGTCGAATTTGCGAATAATGGGAAACAGGCAAGGGAAATTTTTGACGGTTTTCATCCTGATTTGGTAATTCTTGATATTAATTTGCCCGATACCCTCGGATACAATCTTTGTCAGGAAATGCAGGGCAATAATAATGTGTTTGTGTTAATGCTTACCAGTCGTACTGATGTGGAGGATAAAAAAAAGGGGTTTTCCACTGGTGCTGATGATTACTTAACCAAACCTTTTGACTTAGAAGAATTAGAATTTAGGATACAAGCTATTTTAAGACGTAGAAGAACCATCAAAACTACTAGGGCAGAAACTCTGAGCTTAGGAGATTTATGGATTAATCCTCAAACTAGGGAAATAAAACTAAGGGATGAATTGATCACTTTAACGAGCCTTGAATTTGATATACTCTATTTTCTGGCAAGTAATCCCAATCAAGTATGGAGCAGGGAAGATTTAGTGAGTAATGTCTGGCAAAATAATCCCATGGGGGATAATCGGGTGGTGGATGTACATATTGGTCAAATTCGCCGTAAAATAGAGCCTCTATCTACCTCTCCTCGTTATATTTCTACGGTTAGGGGAGTGGGTTATAAGTTTGAGTGTAATGAGTAAATACTAACTATTAATTCTTCATTTCTTCATTCTTTATTGTTCTTATGATATAATCATAGATTGCAGTATTTAAACTTTTACAAGTAAAAATGAGTTTAACCCAAGAAAAAAAACAAGAAATTATTGGTCAATATCAAGTCCATGAAACAGATACCGGTTCTTCAGCTTTACAGGTTGCTTTATTAACCGCTAGAATCAGTGAGTTAACCGAACACTTAAAAGTTAACCAGAAAGACCACTCCTCTCGTCGTGGATTATTAAAAATAATTGGTCAAAGAAAACGTTTATTAGGTTACATTAAAAGAAAGAAACCTCAAGAATATCAAGATTTAATCAAAAAACTCGGTATTCGTGGTTAAAATTCTCTCATAAATTTGATTATGCCATCTCCCACAAATAGAAACTCTTTACCTTTTGAACCAAAAAAGTCTAAAAATAAAAAAGTTAACGAAAAAAGTATCAGTCAACCAACGGAAACCCAACGTAGTAAGCCTGAGTCTAAGGTGGCTAAGTCGAAAAATAGCAATAACTCCCTTCAAGGTATTCCAGAGGAGGTGAGTAAAAGAATGATTAGAAGAATGGCAGTTTTTAGTGGTATTCCCACGGGAATGGGTATTCTTTCTTTTTTTGTTTTCTATGCCATTGTTAGTCTGGAGTGGTTCAAAATACCGAATACCGCAGTTTTATTGGTTAGCATGGGGTTATTTGGTTTGGGTGTGTTAGGTTTAAGTTATGGTCTTCTTTCTACGTCTTGGGATGAAGAAAGGGTTGGTAGTTGGTGGGGGTGGTCTGAATTTGTTCTCAACTTTGGCAGGTTTACTTCTGCTTGGAGAAATAGGGGTAAATCCCTTGAGGAATAGTTGGAAGGGGCGTTTTGCTTGACAGTTAATCAGTGCGATCGCATCTTCATCATAATCTAGGAATGTGTCTAAAGTATAAGTGTTTCTTAGGTTATCTTGAATTAATAGAGCTTAAACAGACTAACAACCTTGACCAAATTTTTACCGTAGTAAATTAACTTATAAATGGTAGTTTAATATGATTGTTGTAATGAAAGTGGGAACTCCTGAACCAGAAATCACTCGTGTGAGTGGAGAATTAGGATCTTGGGGTTTAACGCCTGAAAAAATTGTCGGACAGCACAAAGTTGTAATCGGTTTAGTGGGAGAGACTGCTTCCCTAAATCCTGAACAAATTCAAGAGGTTAGCCCTTGGATTGAAACGGTTTTAAGGGTGGAAAAACCCTTTAAACGGGCTAGTTTAGATTATCGTCATGGACAACCTAGCGATGTGGTTGTACCTACTCCGAATGGGGATGTTGTTTTCGGTTTAAATCATCCTGTGGTAGTGGTAGCTGGTCCTTGTTCAGTAGAAAACGAAGAAATGATCGTGGAAACGGCGAAAAGGGTAAAATCAGCAGGGGCGAAGTTTCTCAGAGGTGGTGCGTATAAACCCAGAACCTCTCCTTATGCTTTTCAAGGACATGGGGAAAGTGCTTTAGAATTGTTGGCGGGGGCTAGAGAAGCTAGTGGTTTAGGAATTATTACAGAAGTAATGGATACCGCAGACTTGGATAAAATCGCTGAAGTGGCCGATGTAGTGCAAATAGGAGCAAGAAATATGCAAAATTTCTCCCTGTTGAAGAAAGTCGGCGCGCAGTCTAAGCCTGTGTTATTAAAAAGAGGGATGTCGGCAACGATTACGGAATGGTTAATGGCGGCAGAGTATATTCTAGCGGCGGGAAATCCCAATGTTATTCTCTGTGAACGAGGTATTCGGGCTTTTGATCAGGAATATGTGCGTAATGTTCTTGATTTGTCGGTGATTCCTGTATTACGTTCTTTAACTCATTTACCCATTATGATTGATCCTAGTCATGGTACTGGCAAGGCTGAGTATGTTCCTTGTATGGCAATGGCGGCGATCGCAGCAGGTACGGATTCTTTAATGATTGAAGTACATCCCAATCCAGCTAAAGCCTTATCTGATGGACCTCAATCTTTGACACCGGACAGATTTGATCAGGTAATGCAAGAGTTAGGAGTAATGGGTAAAACCTTAAATCGTTGGGAAACTCCTGAACCTGCCTTAGTTTAAGGTCAGAAATTGGGAATTAGGGATTTTGTAACTTGATGACGATAAACAAACATATCATGAAGACGAGAATTTACCCACCAACCTAGACAAAATTCACTGAACCACCCCCCCGGAATTTCATATTCAATCTTATCAGTGAGACGAGTGTTTGAACCTTCTTGCTCAAAGACATGATAATGAATCCAAGATACCATAGGACCTTTTATTTGTTCATCGGTAAATGATTTATATTCTTGATATTGGGTATGACGAGCAACCCAGGGAATAGAAATAAAACCTAACATCAAGAGAAATTCTGAAGTTGCCCCAACTTTCAAACCTCCTTCTCGGCGAATTACCTTAACAGGTTGCCAAGGGGGAGTTAGTATTTGCAAAATATCTTCTCTTTCGTGAAATTGCCACACCTTCTCGACGGGGGCATTGATTAGGCTAGAGTATTGAAATTTGAGCATTATATTTTATTTTTGTATTTGTTACTGTCTCTACACTACTCCTTACTCCTCACTTATCCACTACCTGACTGGTAACATCCTCAATAGGGGCGGGGGCAGCTAAATCGGTGGCAATAAAACTACGAGCAGTGACAGCTACTAACGCAAAAAGTGCGATCGCAATTGTGATAAAAGGAACGATTTGTTGGCGAATAAATTGCATATATTAATAATTAACAATGAATAATGAATAATTATAAACTCCGAACTCCGTAAGGGCTTAATATATTAAGCCCCTACACCATTGGGTACAATTAAACCCTTAGACTTGAGCCATTCAGGATTATAAAGACGAGATTGATAGCGAGAGCCACCATCACATAAAACCGTTACGATAGTGTGACTAGGTCCTAATTTTTTCGCAAGCGCGATCGCACCTGCCACATTAATCCCCACAGATCCCCCCATAAATAAACCTTCCTTGTACAGCAATTGATAAAGAACCCTTAAAGCCTCATTGTCATCGATTTGCACCGCATCATCGATAGGCACTCCTTCCATATTAGCAGTAATGCGACTATTACCAATCCCCTCAGTAATGGAATTACCTTCAATTTTGATTTCCCCTGTTTTAACGTAGCTATACAAACCACTACCCATAGGATCAGCTAAAACACATTGAATATGAGGGTTTTGATCCTTAAGAAATAGAGAAACCCCGGCAAAAGTACCCCCAGTGCCTGTTGCGGCTACCCAACCATCAATTTTACCCTCTGTTTGTTCCCAAATTTCTTTTCCCGTTGTCTCATAGTGGGCTTGGCGATTCGCTAAATTATCAAACTGATTGGCCCAAATCGCATTATCCATCTCTTGGGCAATTCTACCAGAGAGTTTAACATAATTATTGGGATCTTTATAAGGTACAGCAGGAACAGCACGAACTTCAGCCCCCAAAGTACGCAATAAATCCATCTTCTCCTGAGATTGGGTTTCAGGGATAACAATGACACACTTATATCCTTTAGCGTTGCAGATATGGGCTAAACCGATACCCGTATTACCAGCAGTCCCTTCAACGACAGTTCCCCCCGGTTTAAGTAAACCTTGCTTTTCCGCCTCTTGAATAATATACAATGCCGCTCGATCTTTCACCGAACCGCCAGGATTCAAAAATTCAGCTTTACCTAAAATTTCGCATCCTGTTTCCTCGCTGAAGCTGTTGAGACGGATTAAAGGGGTGTTGCCAATAGTACCAACGAAGCCGTTTTTAATATCCATTAGTCAGTTGTTTTATCTAAGAATAATTCCGATCATCTAGTTATCCAATTTTATCTTACTATGCTCTACCTTTGTTATTACCGTCAGTGAAAGTGATTCGTTTATTATTTCGATCGAATTTCCAGCCAGATTGTTTATACTTAATACTGCCAGTACAAGGTATATATCAAAAGTTACAACTTTGTCTTTCTCTGGAGTGTTGTGCTTCTAACCACGAATAAGCGAAATGACTAATTGATTGTACACCCTTGACAGATGTTCTAATGGCTTCCATTTGCGAGTTTAAAGAAGGGCGTTGCCCATCGTTTCTGCCCCAAAATCCAGCTAAAACAGGCTTGACGTTACTATCTTGGGGGGAAGATTGGGTTACTCTTTTTACTTGCTCTACGATACAATTGGGATTACCGCATAGAGCATAAGACATGGGATGCCATTCGATACGGGGAGAGAAACTATCCCAAGGTTGTAAACGGGAGTCAAAGCCGATTTCTCCTACGACTTGATTGCCGTCGGGGAAAAATACTGCCCCCGCCCGAATGCCTTTCTGTTGTACTTGATTGGAGACAAAGTCGAGAAAGTCAATGACTCCTTGTGCGGCATGAGCAACGGTAAAATACCATATTTCTATTTGTAAATTACTTAAATTATTAGCCGCCTTAGGGTTTCTTCCTTGCCAAAGGGGAGTTTCTTCTTCAGGATATAATCTTTTGATTTCTTCAATATCGTTGCTGTTAATTGAGCCTTTGGTGATGTATCTTTCTAGTAGCCATCTTCCTTGTCTGTTTTGTGCCCTATTTAGTAATGTTTCTCTTGTAGCTGGACTATAAATCCACAAGTCTTTTACGTTACCAACTACTGATTCTTTCCCACTACCACGAGGATAGCGAATGTAATCAAACAATACTCCATCGGGACGGCGTTGTAAAACTGCCTGTAACATTTGGCTATAATCCTGTCTCGCTTGACGATTATAGGGATCTACAAATGCTTGTGACTGATCATGTACAAAGTCAATACTATTTTCTCCTCTACCATTTCTCGCTAAGACAGAGACACGATCGCCCCTTTGAGCGTAAACATAACCAAAATTAAGACTAAACAACCAAGCATAAATTTTTAAACCTCTTTTCCTGGCTTTTTCTAGGGTTTCCGCATATAAGTCTCTATTTTCATAACCGGGGGCATCTAAAACACTATCCCAGGCTGTAAAATTACTATTTTTAGGCAGTAATACCCTACCATCGAAAAAAACTTCTAAGTAAACAGTATTATAACCTAAATTGACGATTTGATCCAAAACCCGATCGATAGAACCTGCCTTAGCATCGCAGGGATAAAGCCTTAACCAGATTGCTTGTTCCTTTAACCAATGATTACGACGACAATTATTTAGTAGTTGACTATGTTGTTGGATAATTTGCTGATATTCTCTTTGGGCATTACTATCACCTGCGATCGCTTTTTCCCTGATACTATTTTTAGCATTGACAGAATTTTGATCTAATTGACAATATTGATTAGTAACAGCATAACTAAATAAAGGAAATAAAGTTTGACTGATGAGGGAAATCAAAGCTAGAGTGATATTAAACCAAGAGATTTTTCGCATTTTTTCCAAAGTCCAGAGAAATAGTTGGAATTTTTAATCGTAAACGCTATAGTTACTCACTATAGGTAAGTTTTATATAACAGTCTATCATACATCTAGCAAATTTGGGCTAGAAGCCGAAACTACCACGAAAAAATGTTAATTTTACCAGATGTCTATTTAATTTCTAGCTACTCCTGCCTCTCTAGCCGCTTTCTTCACCGCCTCGGCAACCAATGTGGCAACTCTAGGATCAAATACAGAAGGTACTATGTGTTCTTTATTTAACTCCTCTGTCGATACCAAAGATGCGATCGCCCCTGCGGCTTGAAGATACATTTCGGTGGTTAAGCTAGTGGCACGACAATCCAAAGCACCTCGGAAGATACCGGGGAAAGCTAAAACGTTGTTGATTTGATTGGGGTAATCGCTTCTACCAGTGGCAACCACGGCGGCTATATCTTTAATTAATTCGGGTTGAATTTCGGGGATAGGATTCGCCATCGCAAAGACAATGGGATCTTTTGCCATGGTTTTCACCATGTCAGGGGTTAAAATATTGGGTGCGCTAACTCCGATAAACACATCTGCATTAATCAACGCATCCGCTAAAGTGCCTCCCTTTTCCACCGCTAATAATTGTTTCTCTGCATTGAGATTTTCTCGATCTTTACTGATAATACCCTTCGAGTCACAAAGCGTAATATGATAACAATGAGCTTGATTCAACAAACGGGCGATCGCAACTCCTGCTGCCCCTGCACCATTGATGACGACTTGAATTTTATCAATTTCTTTACCTACTAATTTTAAGGCATTGATTAACGCAGCCATTGTTACGATAGCTGTACCATGTTGGTCATCGTGAAAAATAGGAACGTCTAATTCTTCCTGTAGTCTTTTCTCGATTTCAAAACAACGAGGTGCGGCTATATCTTCTAAATTTACCCCTCCAAATACGGGAATAATATTCTTGACGATGGAGATAATTTCTTCCACATCCTGAGTGGCTAAACAGATGGGAAATGCGTCAATATCCGCAAAGCCTTTAAATAACATCGCCTTGCCTTCCATCACGGGTAAAGCCGCTTCTGCACCCAAGTTGCCTAACCCCAAAACTGCACTACCATCAGTAACGATCGCTATACTGTTACTTTTAATCGTCAAAGAGAAAACTTCTTCGGGTTTTTCCGCAATAGCCTTACAAACTCTACCAACACCGGGGGTATAAGCCATCGCCAAATCGGAGGAGTTTTTAATCTCAATACGGTTTTCAATGCGGATTTTACCCCCCTTGTGCAATTCAAAGGTGCGATCGCACACCGATAATATTGTCACTTCCTCTAGAGATTTAAGGGCGTTAAGGATTTTTTCAGCGTGTTCACTACTAGAAGCGTCAATCTGCAACTCTCTTTTAACTGTCTGTAAATTTCTCTCTAGGAGGGTGATATTGCCCAAACTTCCCCCCACAGATGCGATCGCTTCTGTTACTTTTGCCAATGCCCCGGCACGGTTCAACAATTCTAAATGTACTGCTAAACTAAAACTAGAACTAGGAGTTAAATCTGTCATGAATTATGCTTACTCTTTAAATAAATATTATCATTATGTATCTCTCTGAATTTTAGCTTAAACCAGTACGAGAAACGAGTTTAATTGTTAACAAATAAACACTTTTATAGCAATCAGGTTTGAGTTATGAGATTATCGTAAGGGGATGCTTCAGAAGCTGAGTGACAACTATACTGCGTCAGTTTCATTTCCTTAAATCAAACTTTGGATTCTAATGAAAGTACCTTTGTGCCTTTGCGCATCGAGGCGAGAGATTGGTGAGAAAAGCACTGTAAATACCTCTTAATTTTGTTTGTATCTAAGTTTAGAAGTTTATAATAATGATATTTCCTTAAACGTCAAATTATGGATTCCTTCATTTCAAGTATTCACTTATCCTGATGTCATGGTAATGGAGGGAGAATCGATTTACTATCAAGACACGAAAACCACCGTTACTAATCCTCTGGTGATGATTGAAGTGTTGTCAGAATCCACTAGAGATTATGACTTAGGGGGAAAATTCGGCTATTATCGCTCTTTAGAGACTTTACAGGAGTATATTTTAATTGAACCTGAAAAATGCTCTATCATGGTTTATCGTCGGGATACTCATAAAAAATGGTTCTTGGAAATTTTAGATGATATTAATGATACATTATCGATTCAAGCCATTAAGGTGGAAATTCCCCTTTCAGAAATTTATGAAACAGAATGAAGGGGTGATGGGGTGATGGGTAAAATATAAATCAAGCAACTGAGGCTAGTTTTGACAAATATTACAACCTAAAACCTAAAACCTGCTACCTGAAACCTAATAAAACTTAACAGATGAATGAGTGCGTAACGTCAGTTAAGTAAGAGAATAAATCTTCCCATCCATAAGAATGCGAGTAATACCCTTTGATTTTAAATGATTATAAGTCTTTTGTAAAAGTCTGCCGTCTGGTACTTTGATGACTTTGCCCCTACGATCGCAGTATCTCTTGGCTACTTTATGGTTATCAAAAATCGGGAGGGTTAACTGGAGAAATTCTGAACTAGGAATGTTTCCTAAATGTCCAAAATCTTTGAGGGGTTTAGCCACTAATTCGGCATAGCGATCGATTACAATATAACAGACTCTGGGAAAGATGGCGCGATCAAAGGGGAAAACCTGTAATTGACTTTCCGTATAGGAAGCAATGAGTTTCCTTTCAATATCTTCATCTTCAATATCTTCATCTTCAATATCCTCCTCATCATCGTCTATATCTTCCTCCATATCTTCTCCATACATTGCCGCTAAAACTTTTACCGACTCTAAGGCTTTTTCATCCTCATCTTCCTCAATTTCTAACGACTCAAAAGGTTTTTCATCCTCATCTTCCTCAATTTCATCGATCAACTCAAATACTTCTTCATCCTCCTGAATTTGAATGACAGTTTCCTCAACTTCTGTCTCTAGTTCAGTATTAGGGGCTAAAATGTCCTTAAATTCTTGATCCATTGCCTTAGTTATTTCCTGATTATCTTGATCTCGATCGGGTTGATTATCGGCGAACTCCTCGATTTTATCCTCAAAACTCAAGTTTAATTGTTTTTCTTGATTATCTTTCATGAGGAAAATTTCTTTTTCCATTGTTAAATTCTCTAAGATGGTATTTTCGCCATCTTCCTCATTTTTTGCCGTGCGTGCCAAACGTTTTTCTTGAATTAAATCTTCATATTCCGTTTCCGTCAAGCTATTTTTGAGAAAACGACTAACGGTGGAACTGCTTACCCCAAAACGGATTGCTAATGTTGAGGTTGTCTCGTTGGTATTGCGATATAAAGATAATATTTCTTGGCGATCGCCATCGGATAATTTTCTTGGACTCATAATCTCAACCCTACCCCAATTAATTAAGCGTCTAACTCAAACAACATAGCCATTATTAATGTGACTGATATTAGCTGTATTTGTCAAGAATAGCTCAAATAACAGTAGCACAGAAAGGATAAATTAGTGTATGTTGATGAGGGTAAGAATAAAGAATCAACCAAGAGAAGTAAAATATAAAATCTATCATCACTGCTTATGTCTATTTTTAATTTTAAACCAGCATTGTTAGTTTTGGCTGATGGCACAACCTATCAGGGTTATTCCTGTGGCGCTACGGGTACAACTTTTGGGGAAGTTGTCTTTAACACAGGAATGACAGGTTATCAAGAAGTCATGACAGATCCTAGTTATTGTGGACAAATTGTTACATTTACCTATCCTGAATTAGGCAATACAGGAATCACTCCCGAAGATGATGAATCCCACAAACCCCACATTAAAGGGGTAATTGCTCGGAATATCTGCGATCGCCCCAGTAATTGGCGTTCCACTCAGTCTTTACCCGACTATCTCAAACAACACAATATTATCGCTATATACGGCATCGACACCCGTGATTTAACTCGCCGTTTACGCACCTCTGGGGCGATGAATGGGGCAATTTCCACCGATACCCTCGAACCTGAACAATTACTCATTCAACTGCGCACAGTGCCTTCTATGGCAGGTTTAAACCTCGTTAAAGAAGTAACTACCAAAGAAGTTTACCAATGGCATGAAAGCACCAATCCTGAATGGGAATTTAGTCCTAAAGCTAGTTTAGCTGATAAAGAACAATATACCGTAGTTGCCATCGACTTTGGCATTAAACGCAATATTCTCCGTCGTTTAGCTAGTTATGGATGTAAAGTAATTGTTGTTCCAGCTAATACTTCTCCTGAAGAAATCCTCAAATACAATCCAGATGGTATATTTCTTTCCAATGGGCCGGGAGATCCCTCTGCTGTAGCTGAAGGTATTACTCTAGCTAAATCTCTTTTAGAAGCGAAAAAACCAACCTTTGGGATTTGCATGGGGCATCAAATCTTAGGTTTGTCATTAGGAGCAGAAACCTTTAAACTAAAGTTCGGACATCGAGGCTTAAATCAACCAGCAGGATTAAAGCAAAAAGTAGAAATTACCAGTCAAAATCATGGTTTTGCCGTCACTGAAGAATCATTAGGCACTGATGTAGAAATTACCCATCTCAACTTAAACGATCGCACCGTAGCAGGTTTAAGACATAAAACCCTACCATTCTTTTCCGTACAATACCATCCCGAAGCCAGTCCCGGTCCTCACGATGCGGATTATTTATTTGAACAATTCGTCAAGTTGATGAGAGACAGTAAGTAGGGGCGATCGTGGTAAAATGGGGGAATTTATACCACCATTACCATCAGAAGGACTATTAAAAAATGCCTGACATAGTTGATATTGCCCTTAGTAACGACAACTTTAAAACTCTTGTCGCCGCCGTAAAAGCCGCTAATTTAGTGGATACTCTTAAAAGTGAGGGTTTATTTACGGTTTTTGCTCCCACCGATGATGCTTTTGCTAAACTACCAGAGGGAACAATTACCACTTTAGTGCAAAATCCTCCCCAATTAGCTCGAATTTTAACTTATCATGTAGTGGCAGGAAAGTTGATGAAGGCTGATTTGCAAAAAGTGGATTCTGTAATATCTGTAGAAGGTTCACCAATTGCAATCGATTGTAATGAAGGTTTTGAGGTGAAAAACGCTACGGTTATTATGTCAGATATTGAGGCTGATAATGGGGTAATTCATGTTATTGATAATGTCATTTTAATGGGATAAAGTTCATATAAAAAGAAGGAAATTTCACCTGAGTTAGGGGTTAGGAGTTAAAAAAAATATATTCATAAAAATAAATAGTCAAAATTAATTTTGCCTCAAGAGTTGACATTTTCTAAAATCATTGAATAGGATAGAACAGTTATTGACTGCATAAATGTACTTCAAGTTAGAACATGAAAAAAGAGCAATTATTGAGACTTTGTCTATTTTCCACTCCTTTAATTCTTACTTCTTTGATTGGTAGTTTGACTTATTCTTTGCCCGTAGAAGCAATGGAAAACAATCCAGTTAATCTTAATGTGATGAGTTCTAATTTAACTAAATTGGGTAATTCTCCTAATTTAGAACAAAATCAATATGGAGATTATATTCTTAATTTTACTATAGAAGAAAGCAACGATGCGATCGAACTTTTTGGTTGTGATTGTGCTTCTTCTTTGAATAAGTTAAAAAGATTAAGAGGCATGAGTTATGGTGTTTATGGGGAGTTGTTAACTGATGATGTTTTCCTCGCCCGTTGCCCTCATTCTCTCATTTACAGCTAGTTAGGAATTAGAAGTCTGGAGTAATGAGTGATGAGTAAGAAGAGAGGGAAGAATAGGAAGCACGGGAAGATGGGGGAGAAGTAACTATATCACTATTCACTAAAAGATTTTCCACCAAAGACGACTACCATCAGGGAAGGTGGTGCGACGATTTACCTTTGCAGATTTTAATTGTTCTTGATTAATCTTCGCATTTTTTAAGTTTGCCCCTGAAAAATTAGTATTCTTGAGATTAGCATTGGTAAAATCCGCACTACTTAAATTAGCTCCTGTAAAGTCTGCATTTTCTAAATTGCTTTTGGTAAAATAAGCCTGAAATAAGTTAGCATTAATAAAGTTAGTATTACTTAAATCGGCGGCGTAAAAATTGGCTTGAGATAAAGTAGTTTCTTTAAAATTAGTGCCTTGTAGTTGAGAATAACGAAATATACATTTAATTAGTTTTCCACCCTCTAAATTCAAATTTTTAAGGTCTTGATCACTAAAGTCTTTTTTACCATTATTATGAGCATTGAAAAACCTCTCCTCATTCCATTCTAATACCATTCTCTTAGTAGATGCGTTTTTTTTCCGTTTTTGAATCGCTTGTCTTAGTTGTTGTGCAGGAGATATGGTTTTACTGAATTCTCCAAAAGTCATTTCTGTATCTGGGAAGGAAGATAAATTTACACCCACACTAGATTGAGGTGGAAGAATGTGCATCATATTTCCTTCCAGAGAATCCCCATCAAGGGCGTTTATGACTTCATCGGCACTTTTAAAACGTTCACGGGTATTAATTGCCAACATTTTTTCTAATACCTTGATCATCTTATCACTTAAAGAAACTTCCTTCTGCCACAATAACTCCCCATTGTCAGAATCAATGGGAAAATTCTTCGGTGATTTTCCCGTTAGTAGATAAAGACTGGTTGCCCCCAAAGCATATATATCACTAGAGTAAATGGGACGCATGGCTAATTGTTCAGGAGGTGCATAACCCATTGTACCCACAGAAAGTTTAGTTAGTGCAGTTTGCCCAAAAGTTTTTGCTAACTGAGTATTCACTTCATCTTTAACCGCTCCAAAATCAATTAAAATCAGTTGATTATCTCTTTTTCGCCGTAGGATGTTAGCAGGTTTTATATCACGATGAATAATTTTTTGGGAATGAATATATTTTAAAATGGGCATCATTTCTAACAAAAATCGACGCAAGGCTAATTCTCCGTAAACCCCTTCGTATTTTATTTCTCTTTGTAAATTTTGACCATTAACTAATTCTTGAATTAGGTAAAATTGCCCTTCATCCTCAAAATAATCCAATAATTTTGGGATTTGAGGATGATTTATTTGTCCTAAAATTCTCGCCTCTCTAGCAAACAAATTAATTGCCGTTTTGAGGGCTTGAGGATCATCTGCATTCGGACGCAATTGTTTGATAACACATAATGGATTTTCTGTCAAGGTTAAGTCCACACCGATAAAAGTTGCCCCAAATCCTCCTTTTCCTAAAACCTTAATGGCACGATAACGATTATTTAAAATTAAACTAGCACCACAGGTATAGCATTCTTTTAATTTGGGGTGGTTTTTCGGTTGGGTGCAGGTTGGATTAAGACAATAACTAATAATCATGGGTGTATTAAAGTCAATGGGCTTAGATTCGATCGAGGCTTATTACATTAAAGATAACCTGATTTTAGATAATTAGGAAAAATTAAGAGTTAATAAGGGGGTGTCAGGTGTCAGGTGTCAGGTTTTAGGTTATCTTCCCCATCTCCCCATGCTTCCCATACCTCCCTCATTCCCCACTCCCTACTCATTATTCATTACTGAAGATAATTTTGGTTTCAAATAAAGATTGTCCAACACTACACCTGCCCCTGCCACCCAAGGAGGTACTATCAATGCTCCAATAATACCCAAAACCTGCACTCCTCCTAACACCGCTAACAGTTGATACAATGGCTGAATCTCTACACTTGAACCCACTAACAAAGGATCTAGTACATAAGTTTCCACATTTTGAATAATCACAAATAGCAGTAACACCCACCAAAAAGTAAATCCTCCTTGGGCGATCGCAACTATTAAAGCAGGGATAGAGCCAATAACAGGTCCAAAAAAGGGGATTAGATTAGTAAAACCGGCAATTACCCCTAATCCTAACGCAAATTCACTAATTCCGATAAATTTTAAGCCAATGGTAATGGCAACCCCCAGAATGAGAGATACTAAGATTCTACCCTGAATATATTTACCCATGCGATCGCTCACTGGGGGAAATTGAGCCTCTAATCGACTATCCCAAGGAGAAGGAAAGATACTGACAAAATCCTTGATTAATTTTTGTGAACCTGCCAACAGATAACCTGATAGAATAATTGATAGTAGTAGGTTGAAAATTGCTCCTACGATGCCTCTAGTCAGCCCTAATGAACTTAAAATCAACTTTTGGCTCGATCGCACCCCCCAAGACAATAAAGCCTGTAAATCCAGCCATTGATCGATTAAATTAAGCACTTGCGGTTCAGTAATCCCAAAACGCATAATTAGAGATTGAGTAAGATTAGTAATAATATCCAAATAAGCGGGAAGTTTTTGTAACAACCGTTGAATTTGAGTAATTACAGTTGGACCAATAACTAAAGCAACCCCAGTAATAATGAGAATAATAGATAAATAAGAAAGAATCACTCCTAACCAGCGAGGAATGTGCATTGTTTCCGCAAAATCAACTATAGGTGCAAGAGTAGCCGCCAAAACGGCAGAAATCATAAAAATAACCAATAAACTGCGCAACTGCCACAGCAGAAGAATCAATAATACTGTGACTACGATTAAGGCAATACTACGCAAAGAAATAGACATCCAAAGAATTAAGAATTAAGAATTAAGAATTAAGAAAAGAGGTTTCAGGTGTCAGGTGTTTTTTTATAATATTTCCCTATCTCCCTACTCCCTACTCCTTGCTGACAGATTCAGTGACTTCCAAATCATTCTTTTTCGAGAAACCCCAAGTAAACATTCCAATAATAATACCAATCATAAGCCATTCTGGGGGTACTAAATTAGGAAACGCAACCTTTAAAATTAGACGTAAACCCACGAATCCTACCGTGATAAATCCAGCATCCTCAAGATGAGTAAACTCTTGAATCCAACGGATAAATAAACCAGCTAGGAAACGTAAAGCAATTACCCCAATTGTGCCTCCGGCAATAATTAACCAAATTTCATCGGCAACGGCAATGGCAGTGGTGACGCTATCTAAGGAAAAGGCTAAATCCGTAAAGGCAATAATGGGTATAGTTTGCCATAGGTTTGTAAAATTGAGTTTTGAAGTTTCTTGCCCTTCTCCTCCTTCTTCTTCGGAATTGACAAAATAACGAAAAGTAAGCCAGAGTAAGTATAATCCTCCTAATAATTCAAACTGCCAAAATTTGATAATCCAAGCGGCGGTGACAATGAGGGTAATTCTCAAGACATAAGCCATTAAAAGCCCAATATTTAAGGCATAACGTTGCTGTTTGGCATCGGGTAAACCCTTAGCAATAGAGGCTAAAGCAATGGCATTATCCGCAGATAATACTGCTTCTAACCCCACTAGAATGATTAAAATAAAAGCAGTATCTATACCAAAATCAATAGAAGGATGTAAAATTTGCTCTAACATTCAGATTGTTTACCTTTTTCACGATGTTGACTTTTTTTCTTTCTATTTTACCTTGTTACAACCAATACGATAGTTATTCCATCTAAGTTATCAGATTATCATGAGGACAAGAGTAATGAATAATGAATAAAATACAAAATACAAAATTTAAACTATTTTTAAAAATACTAATAATACAATATTTATGAGTATAATTGAAATTGAGTTAAATTTATTTAACGCGCCGCAAAGCGGATCACTGCGTGATCACTACTATTAGCAATGAAATTCATTTCATTGTGAGATAATGGTTTTTATTCATAAACCGCTTTGCAATAAATTGACAAAGCTAATCAATAACGTTCAATAAATTGAACTGAGAAAATGCAATTTTACCTCTTATTTTAAGAATATAATATTTATGAATCTTTTTGCTCAAGAAAAACTCCTGTTTAATCCCGTTTCTAAAGATATTAATGCTATCCCTTTAATTTTTGCTTTTCCTAATGAATATACAGTGGGAATTACTAGCTTAGGTTATCAGTTAGTTTGGGCAAATTTTTCTGCCCGCAGCGATTTGGATGTGAGTCGCTTATTCACAGATATTCATGAGAGTTTACCCCGTTATCCTGAGTTAGTTGGCTTTTCTTTTTCTTGGGAATTAGACTATGTTAATATTCTCAATTTATTAGAGTTTTTAAATATACCTATTTATAGTAAAGATAGAAAGGAAAATCATCCTTTAATTTTTGGAGGAGGTCCAGTTTTTACTGCTAATCCAGAGCCTTTTGCTGATTTTTTCGATATTATTCTCTTAGGGGATGGAGAGAATTTACTAGACAACTTTATTAATAGTTATCAGCAAGTAAGGCAGGAAACTCGCTTTTTTAAATTACAACATTTAGCTCAAACGGATGGTATTTATATCCCTAGTTTATACGAGGTTAGTTATCAACAAAAAGGCGGTAAAATTGCTTCTATTAAACCTATTAACTCTGATACTCCTAGCTATGTGGAAAAGCAAACCTATCGGGGTAATGTTTTATCTGCTTCTACGGTTGTCACAGAAAAGGCGGCATGGGAAAATATTTATATGGTGGAAGTGGTGCGTAGTTGCCCTGAAATGTGTCGTTTTTGTTTAGCTAGTTATCTCACTTTACCTTTTCGCACCGCTAGTTTAGAAAAGTCTTTGATTCCTGCCATTGAAAGGGGTTTAAAAGTAACAAATCGCCTCGGTTTATTGGGTGCTTCGGTGACACAACATCCTGAGTTTGATGCTTTAATTGACTACTTGGCGCGATCGCACTTTGATGATGTTAGGGTTAGTATAGCATCGGTGAGAACCAATACAGTAACGGAAAAATTAGCGAATTTCCTCAAAAAACGGGATACTAAGTCAATAACCATCGCTATTGAAAGTGGTAGTGCTAAAATTAGGGAAATTATCAATAAAAAGCTCGAAAACGAAGAAATAATCCAAGCGGCAATTAATGCTCAATCGGGGGGGTTAAAGGCGATTAAATTCTATGGCATGGTAGGCTTACCCCAAGAGGATTACAGCGATTTAGATGCCACTATTGAGATGATGAAAACCGTTAAAAAAGTCGCCCCTCAACTCAAAATCACCCTCGGATGCAGTACTTTTGTTCCTAAATCCCATACTCCTTTTCAATGGTTTGGGGTGAATAGTGACAGTAAGAAGCGATTGCAGTATTTAGAGAAAAATTTACGCAAAATTGGGCTAGATTTCCGCCCAGAGAGCTATAATTGGTCTATTATTCAATCTTTAATTTCGAGTGGCGATCGACGCTTAAGTAAACTGTTAGAATTAACCCGTAATTATGGGGATAGCCTTGGCAGTTATAAAAGGGCATTTAAGGAGTTAAGAGGAGAAATTCCGACCTTAGAATACTATGTACACGAAAACTGGGAAATAGGGCAAGTTTTACCTTGGCAACATTTAAAAACGGCTTTAACAGAGGAAACTCTGATTAAACATCTTCTCTCTAGCAGCTTAATTTAAAACACGGGTGCGACAGGATTCGAACCTGTGACCGACTGCTTAGAAGGCAGTTGCTCTATCCATCTGAGCTACGCACCCACAAGTACGATTATACATTATAACAGATAATGAAAAGATTTGACAAGAAGATTTTTCTTTGATCAAATTATGCCCCTCCTGAGTATAGCGAGATAGGGATTTTTT
>CAYPDC010000063.1:0-22772 GCA_964409355.1 uncultured Cyanobacterium sp. | reverse complement strand
CAGATTATTTTCAACAACATATTTAAGTTAATTTGTCAATGCGTAACTCCTATTATTTATTTGCGGAAAAATTAGGTTCAAAGGTGATCATTGGAGTGCAAGATCCCATTAAACTTAATGATAATTCAGAACCACAACCTGATATTGTTTTATTAAAACCTCGTATTGATTTTTATGGAAATCAGCATCCTACCGTTGAAGATATTTTCTTACTGATCGAAGTTGCCGATAGTAGTATAGAGGACGATCGCACCTTTAAAATTCCCATTTATGCAGAAAATAAAGTTCAAGAAGTATGGTTAGTTGATCTCAATCAAAACTTATTAGAAGTATATCAAAATCCCCAGACAAACTATTATCAAAATATCAAAAAACTTTTTTCTCAGGATTCTCTTACCCTGAGTCAACCAGAAGCAATTACTATAAAGCTCGATCGAATTTTATTTTAGTTTATAGCAATTTGAGTAAAAAAAATATAACTTTACAACAGTTAAATTACTTTTTGATAATAAATTTTAACTCCGAACTCCAAACTGAAGTAAATAAGTGTCAATAATAATCGGTTTCTGGTTGCATTTGGGTCATCATTAGTTCAAAATTAGAAGGATCTCGTAAAAAACGATAAGCATCTTCTTCTAAACGGTGGATTAGGTAGCCTTCAATAACATTGGTTTGACGGAGACAAGTTAAATACCCCTCCATATAAACACGCAATTCTTCGTAACGACTACCTCTGTGCCATAAATCCACCATTCCATCGGTTAATTTTTGATAATATCTGATGGCAAAGGGATCTGTTAACATGGTTCTTTATATTTGATTTTCATAAAAGGGAAATGAAGTATTAAACTTCTCTTAATTTCATTGTAACTTAATTACCGGGAAATCCGACATACCAGAAATATGTCACCATAGGGATAACCGTAGCTAATATTAGTAACACTATTGTCCAAATAGTAGCACTACGATCGTTGGTTTCTTCGGCTGTAGTAAACGTGCCTTCTATTTTCATCTCCTCTAATTGAGGTGCACCCGGATCTTCCTGACCTGACAAAACTGCTACAAGGCGATCGCCCGTAGAAATTAAAGCCTGATTGTACTGTAAATCTTTCAGGGAATAGGGGAGAGTTTTTTTAACCACACTTTCACTAATGTCAGGGGTTAATAAATCCCTTACTCCTTCTCCAGATGCGATCGCACCCTTATTACTAAGAGTATCAACTACCACTAAAGTTTGATTTTTTGCCGATTCTGCGTTAGGATACCAAGTTTGAAAAAGTTCAGTAGTTAAAGAATCGATGTTTTGCCCATAATCAAGACGATTAATCACCACCATTCTTACCTCATTGCCCGTACTTTTTGCTAAATCTTGCAACATAGAAGTTAACTTACTCTCAGTGGTGCGACTAATAGCATCAGCATCATCATAAACCCAGACATCCTCTCCGGCACTAATCACAGGCAAATCATAGACACCTGTTGCCGAAACAGTATTCACCACGACATTGAAAAATAGTAAGAGAGAAAAGAAAAAACTAGCAAATATATATTTGATGTGATTCATAAAATAATTGCTCTCCTTCGGAAAATATTGTTCTAATTATCCCATGTTATTACCATTTTTTATCTCTCGCAAAGACGCAAAGGTGTTTTCATCAAACGTAACCTGAGTTCTATATAAAAAAATGATGAAGACGATAAGGGGGGAGCTCACAAGGGCAGGTTTTTAACGTTAGGTGAGGACGAGACAAGAAAGGAACGAAGACAAGGTTGACAAGGAAGATGTTACATAGGAAAAATCGTCTTTTTAGAGAATTTTGTAACATACTCAACTGAACTGATTTTGTCTGGTTTTCCTCCCTTCCCCTATCTCCCCACCTTACTTTTTTTTCCAGTCCAAATTAAGGAAATAAAAATAAAACAAAATAAAAAATAGCCAGTGGTAAAAATACCATTTAAGTATAGTAAACGTATTGACCATAAATCAGACGTGATACTACCCCCTAGCCATAAACCGAGATAAATAATTAACCAAATTAAGCCCCAGCGTAGGGAAAAACGGGCAGTATTCCTTTCTTTTTGTTCCAAATGGGATTTATTGTTTAAATTAATTAAAGCCCAAATTGGTCCAAATAAGGGCATTAAATAAAGGGATAACTGAAATTTATCTAATTTATCTTGAGGATTTTCTTTCATGGGGTACATTGAATCTAATTTGCAATACCTAAATCCTAAATCCTAATTGAATTAAAACCTTTTTAATGCCCGTTGCATTTCCCTTTGATCTTCTCTACGTTTAATGGTTTCCCGTTTATCGTGAAGTTTTTTACCTTTTCCTAATCCTAAACTAACTTTAACCCATTCTCCCCTTAAATACATTTTTAATGGTACTAAAGTTAATCCTTTTTCCTGCAATGCCCCTATTAATTTATTAATCTCTTTTTTATGCAACAGCAACTTACGATCGCGCTTTGCCTCATGATTAAAATATTTACCAGTGGTATCATAAGGGGAAATATGAACATTAGTTAACCATGCTTCGCCATTACGAATTAAAGCATAACCATCTCTTAAATTAACCTTTCCTGCACGAATGGATTTAACTTCTGTACCAACTAATTGAACTCCTGCCTCATAAGTTTCTATAATTTCATATAAATATCTTGCCTGACGATTATCACTAATTATCTTCACTTTGTCACTCATTTAATAACCTTGGATCACATCTTTTTTTGCACAATCCTTCTATTGTAACTCTTATAAATGAAGAATTAAAAATTTCTTGCCCTCAAACATCAGAAATATTGCCGTTAAGTGACTCTTCCCATTAAACTAAATTAGACATCTAAATCATGGCTTAAACAACTAGGTTATTCTGACACTGAATATAAGTTAATTGTATGCAATCCTACTCTCTTTTTGCCCCTGCTAAAATTAATCTCCACTTAGAAATAATCGGCGATCGCACTGACGGTTATCATGAATTAGTCATGATTATGCAAAGCGTGAATTTAGGGGATATAATCGGGATTATGGCCAATGGCAAAGACGAAATTCGCCTTTACTGTCAGAATCCCCAAGTGCCTCTCGATGACACCAATTTAGCTTATAAAGCAGTGAGTTTAGTGCAAGAGAAATATCCTTCCGCCAGTCGTAATTATGGAGGAGTAGATATTACCATCGAGAAAAATATTCCCGTTGCCTCAGGATTAGCCGGGGGATCAAGTAATGCCGCCGCCGTCTTAGTCGGACTGAATTTAATGTGGGATTTAGGCTTAACCCAACCTGATTTAAAGGATTTAGGAGCTTTTCTTGGTTCAGACGTTCCTTTCTGTGTCTCAGGAGGAACTGCGATCGCCACGGGTAGAGGAGAGCAAATTGAGCCATTACCCGACTTAAAAAATCTGTGGGTAATCTTAGCAAAATATAGTAATATCAGCGTTTCTACGGGATGGGCATATAATACCTATCGGGAACAATTCAACCACGAATATATCTCTAACCCCCAAGAAGTCAAACAACGCACCCACGAAATCCATAGTGGTAAATTAGTCCAAGCCATTAGCAAAAACGATTACAAACAAATTGGGGCTTTATTGTACAATGACCTCGAAAAAGTCGTTTTACCAGAATATAAAGCTGTAAATGAGCTTATAAAGGCATTTAAGCAAAGAAATGTACTAGGTTCGATGATGTCTGGATCAGGACCTACAGTATTTGCGTTATGCGACAACAAAGAGGAAGCAGAAACCATTATTAAAGAAGTAAAAGCAACGATAAACGATCCTAACCTAGATTGTTGGTTGACCCAGGTTTGTCCTCATGGCATTATAGTTAATCAATTCTCATAAATGATTCCTGATTGCTATATTCATCAAAAATAAAGAAAATTAGGGAGATTGACAGATAGAAAATTATGGGTGCCATTTTTACCGATTATCAGCCTCTCCATTTTATTAATACCTCCCCTGAAAATGTTAGTAAATTAGAATATTTAGTCCAAGTTACTCAAGGTGTTTTATGGTTGCCTGATAAGTTAAAAGAAAGTTCTAATTTTGCTAGGATATATAAACATTCTTTAAGGGAACATTTAAGTACAATTTGGTTAGATAGTAAATATATTGTTTTTAGTTTAACTATAGGTGCTGTTACTCGTTTAATCGCTCCTTTATTGACTGATAAAAAAACTGATCCTGCTATTATTATAATAGATCCAGCTTTTAAATATGTTATTTGTTTAACAGGAGAACATCAATCCCAAGGGGATAAATTAACGGTATTATTAGGGGAATTATTATCTGCAAAACCGATTATTAGCAGTGCTTCTTCCCATCTTAATTTGCCGTCTATTGATGCTTTTGGTTATACTTTTGGATGGCAAAGGGGAGAGGGAGATTGGACAAAAGTTAGTGCAAATATTACCCATAATCAACCCACTTTAATTAAGCAAGAATCGGGGTTAAATTGGTGGTGTCAAAATTTGCCGATAAATCATCCTTTTATCTTCTCGGAAACGAAAAAAAAAGCTCAAGCAATGGTATATATTGGTGCAAAAAAAACTCCTCTTGTTGATATTCCCGTTGTCAGTTGGCATCCGAAGGTGTTATGGGTGGGTATTGGTTGCGAAAGGGATACTTCCCCTCTACTGATTGAAAAAGCGGTTAATTCTGTTTTAAATCAATATAACTTAGAACGAGGGGCGATCGCATCTTTGGTGACAATAAATATTAAAACTGATGAAGTGGGTATTTCAGAGTTAGCCGAAAAATGGCAATTACCCTTACAAACCTTTACTGCTGAGGAGTTGAATTTAATAGATGTGCCTAATCCCTCTAGTATTGTGGAGAATGAAGTAGGTACAAAAAGCGTAGCGGAGGCTTCGGCATTAAAAGGGGCTTCTTGGTCAAATTTACCAGAAAATAACCCCTTACCTACCCTTATCGCTCCAAAACAGATTTTTAAAGAAGAAGGCTTAAAAGGTGCAGTAACGGTAGCGATCGCACTTTCTCGTTTAGAATACAATCCCCGTCAGGGTAAATTATACCTCATTGGTACTGGGCCGGGCGCGATCGAATATCTAACCACGGCGGCGAAAACTGCCCTTAGAGACGCTGAAATAATTATTGGCTATGGTTTATACATAGATTTAATTAAACCCCTTTTACACCCCTCCCAAATCATCGAATTTTCCAATATTACCCAAGAAAAACAACGAGCAGAAAGGGCGATCGCACTTGCTGAATGGGGGCTGAAGGTAGCAGTAATTTCTTCTGGAGACTGCGGAATTTACGGCATGGCGGGGCTTGTTTTGGAAATTTTGGCAAATCAAAACTGGGACGGGAAACAACCCTCTTTACAGGTATTTTCAGGGATAACCGCAATGCAAAGCGTAGCGGCAAAAATTGGCTCACCTTTGATGCACGACTTTTGTGCTATTAGTTTAAGTGATTTACTTACTCCTTGGGATGTCATTGAAAAACGCCTTCACGCCGCCGCTATGGGAGACTTTATCACGACTATCTATAATCCTCGCTCTCAAACCCGTCAACAACAGATTGTCACGGCTCAAAATATTTTCTTACAATATCGCTCAGGGAATACTCCAGTTGCGATCGCACGCTCGGTGACAAGGGAAGATGAAAACATTATTTTGACTACCCTAGAGGAAATGTTAAACCATCCTATTGATATGTTAACCACTGTCTTAATTGGTAACAGTAGCACAAGAAGATACCATGACTTATTGATTACTCCGAGGGGTTATTTAGGTTAGGGGAAAAAATAGGCAAAAAGAAAAGCCCTCGGGAGTCTTGCCATGTTTCGACCCCAAGAGCTAATCTTTGATTTCCTCACACCCTAATTAGGTACATTGACCTTAACTGTTAATCAGTATAAACCTTTTTTCAGATCCTGTCAAGTGGTATAATAAAATTTCTTCAATTAGTTATAAATTAAGTTATGGAAGTTATACCCGCTATTGATTTATTAGCAGGACGTTGCGTTAGATTATATCAGGGTGACTATGAACAATCTCAAGTATTTAGTGAAAATCCGTTGGAAATAGCCTTACAGTGGCAATCATTGGGTGCAACTCGTTTACACTTGGTGGATTTAGATGGAGCAAAAGAAGGCACTACCATTAATTTAGATGTCATTGCTAAGATTGTCAAAAATCTCAATATTCCCGTACAAGTTGGAGGGGGATTGCGCGATCGCACCTCCGTTGAACGTTTATTCAACTTAGGAGTCGAAAGAGCGATTGTCGGCACTGTAGCGGTAGAAAACCCAGAATTGGTAGAAGAATTGTGTCATGCTTTTCCCCATAAAGTAGCAGTGGGAATTGACGCGCGTAACGGCAAAGTTGCCACCAAAGGATGGTTAGAAACATCCACAGTGGAAGCCACCGATTTAGCCCAGAGAATTTCTCACAAAGCGGCTGCTATTATTTATACAGATATTAGCAGAGATGGCACATTAGTCGGACCGAATATCGAAGCCTTAAAACAATTAGCACAAGTGACGAATATTCCCGTGATTGCTTCTGGTGGTATAAGCTCTTTAACAGACTTATTAAGTTTATTGTCTTTAGAATCTTTAGGGGTTAAGGGTGTCATTGTCGGTAAGGCTATTTATACAGGCAAAGTAGATTTAAAAGAAGCCATACAAGCTATCGGTAATGGTAGATTGCAAGACGTGCCACCAGATTTGACTAGTTCCACATTCGTTTAATCGTTTTTAACCGCTCCTGAAAACTTGGACAAACTTGGACATCATCAAAAAATGACTCCAAATCCATCATTATTGAGTTAACCGAGCAGAATTGTTAACGACTCGTGACAAGGAATCTCGCCTTGTAATAAAAGTGTATTGCGACTTGCCATTAAATCTATTACTCTGTAACTCATCTAATAGCTTGACCTCTACTTCCCTGTTAGAGACACTAAAAAACATAAGACGTTTTACGCCCTTGAGCTTTTGATTTTTGACAAACCCAGTCCTCTTAGTTTCTTTCTCAACCATGAGTATCTACCCTTGTGAGGGCAGGGCTATTTCAAAGTAAGTTGATAAAAAATATTTGGGTGTTAGGGTATTGAGACGTTAGGGAAATTTTTTGCTTCCCGATTTCAGGTAATAATAATAAATATTAAAATAATCAATTTATGATAGTAAATTATCAAAATTCATTACTTATTACTCGTTACTCTTTCTTAACCAAAAATTTGAGAATGAAACAGCCCTGCCCCCTTGGTGAACATTATAAACAAGATAAACGTGGGTCAGCGTGAGTAGTTCACAGGAAACTAGGTTTATGACGAATTAAGTCAAGAAACTCCTGACGGGTTTTATCGTTATCTTGAAACTCACCAATCATAGCACTGGTTACAGTCCAAGAACCCGGTTTCTGAACACCGCGCATCACCATACACATATGAGTTGCCTCCATTACTACCGCTACTCCTTGAGGATCGAGAATAGTTTGAATGGCTTCGGCAATTTGACGGGTTAAACGTTCCTGTACCTGCAATCTGCGAGAATACATTTCCACAATCCTCGCTAATTTGCTTAAACCGACTACTTTTTGATTGGGAATATAGGCAACGTGGGCACGTCCCATAAAAGGTAACATATGGTGTTCACAAAGACTGAAAAAGTCAATATCTCTGACTAAAACCATTTCGTTATGACCCTCATCAAAGATAGCACCGTTAACAAGTTTTTCCAATGATTGAGTATAACCCTGAGTCAAAAACTGCATGGCCTCAGCGACTCTTTTTGGGGTTTTTAAAAGTCCTTCCCTTTCAGGATCTTCTCCTACGGATTCCAAAATATTGCGTACCGCATCCATCATTTGTATTTTGTTTTCTTCCTTCGTCTGATGAAGCTGAGGTTCTTTACCGTTATGGGTGTTGCGATCGGGTCTTGTGGCTACATTATTGAAGGTTTCGGTAGTAATGGAATCATGATTGTTGGGTACATTTTTGGTGTTGGAGTTGTTAGAAAATTCTGTCATAGTTTGAGTTAGGAAAAATTTGTTGTTAGTGCGAAATAAAAATAAATTGAATGGTGGAAAATCAAAGATCCAACTTTCGAGAAATTTACAATATTCTGACGAATAAAAAATAAGTTAGACTGGATGCTATAAAGTGCCTAAACTGGGAGTAATAGTTAATTGTTCTATCACTGCTCCCGGAGGTAATAAGACAGTATGTAAAATACTTTGAGCGACCATTTCAGGAGTCAACATTGCGGATTTGTTTAAGTCGGCGTTTACCGTTTCTGTGTCCCATATTGGGGTATTTACTGCCCCCGGACAAATAGTAGTCACTCTGATACCATTTGCTCTTTCTTCAACGGCTAGGCATTGACTAAAAGTCACTAAAGCGGCTTTACTTACCGAATATAGTCCCCATTCAGGAAAGGGATGCAAAGCGGCGATGGAAGCTACATTAACGATCGCACCCTGGCCTCTTTCTCGCATGAAAGGTAAAACTCCCATGACACACTGAAAAACACTGGTTAAGTTTAAATCTAAAACCTTTTGCCAGTCTTCTAAAGAAGTATCTTTCAGGAAATTGGTGTAACCCATCCCGGCATTATTAACTAAGATGTCAATGGGGGCAAAATCCTTAACAATGGCTTCCATGGTAGCCTTGACCGTTGACAAATTAGCTAAATCAGTGGATACTATTTTGACTTCTCCCCCGTATTCAGAAGCTAGATCTGCCACTTGCTCCAATTTGGTGCGATCCCGACTGACTAAGCAAAGATCAATACCTGATGAAGCAAAGGCTAAAGTTGTGGCTTTGCCGATACCACTACTAGCACCAGTAATGATCGCTCTAAGTCGGTTCGAGGCATTTTCCATGATATTATTGCGTTTACTAGATATTTTTACTGCTAAATTTGGTTATCCCTTCCTTAGCCAGTAGTTAAAAAATATTAATGATGAAATACGAACTAATCGCCACAATCACCAATGGCAATTATAACACTATTGGGTTAATCTAATTTGTTTCTGAATTAATTATTTATTTTTGCTTATTCCATAGTCTTTAACTATTGATATTAATCTATGCTTATCATTACCTGAGTGTCCAACGAAAACAATTCGTTAGACACTCAGGTAAGTATTTAGGTTGCCTATTTCAACATCTCCAACCATTTTTGAGATAAAGGACTTTTTAGAATGATATAGCGATCCCACTAAATGAGATGATAAAAAGGAAAAACTACCCCATAATTTAATCAGGAGTAGTTTTTCAAGAGGTATCTGAGTAAAAAATTACCCGAAATAATTGATATTAGAAATTAACTAATTAATTGTAATTAAACTTCGATTATAAAGAAGAACCGAGTCCAGCGTAAGCACCATAGAAAAATAATGCTACTACCGCTAAAACCCCCATCCCCGCAACTGTACCCACGATCCATAAGGGAATTCTTGCGTCTCCCATGACTAAACCTCCTAAATATTAATTAATTTTAGTTGAAAAAATAACTAGAGAATAACACGCCGAGGACGGCAACAAGTAAAAGCCCTAAATAAAGGGATGTACGGTTTAATTCCACTGGTTGTCTGTTTGGGTTTTGATTTCTTTCCATGGATAAACTCCTATCGTTGAATAAATTGCATTGCAGTAATAGCACCGATAAAGAAAACGCTAGGTACAGCTAATGTGTGTACAGCTAACCATCTGACGGTGAAAATAGGATAAGATACGGGTTGATTGGGATTATTACTTGTCATTATTATTTACCTTTTAATTAATCTTAACTAATCTATTTATTAAATTGTTCGATTTGATTTTTCGCTTCATAGCGATCGTTAATAATCGGTAACTCTTGACGAGTTTGAGTGAAATACTCATCAGGGCGAGGAGTACCGAAAACATCGTAAGCTAAACCTGTACTTACAAATAACCAACCAGCGATAAATAACATGGGGATTGTGATGCTATGGATGACCCAATAGCGTACACTGGTTACAATATCAGAAAACGGACGCTCACCAGTAGTTCCAGCCATAATTAAAGTTTGCCTCCTAAATTTTAATTGTTAACTAATTTACAACATTAAGGGCTTAACTAGCACTTGACGGGCTAATTTCCGCACCCTGAGTATTATATTTTAACAGAACACCACGCTCTCCTAAAATAAAACCTTGATTCTCCTCTGCAAAAACGATTTTATAGAGGTTAGAAGGTACTGATTCTATTTCTCTATCTTTAAACCAAGATTGCCCGTTATCTTCACTGAATAAAAGATTTCCGCTACCTCCTGCTAACCAAATTTGCTCTTGATTATCGGTGGCTAAATCTAAAAAGCCCCAACTGGTGGCATATTCAGGGGTAATAGCTTCTTCCCATTCTTCAAAGTTATTGGGTTTACTGAATTGAATTTGTCCACCTCTTGCAATCATCCAGAGGCGATCGCCCCCATGGAGGAAACCCATATTTTGTAAACGGCGAGAAGAAGTACGTTGATGAGGTGTCCATTCCGTATCCCCCGGTTGCCATGTAGAATAGAAATTACCTCTGGCACTAACGGCAACATATTTACCGTCATCAGAGCGAGTAATACTACGAGCTACTCCAACCGCACCTTCTACAAGGGCTTTCCAAGACTTACCACCATCGGTAGTTTTATAAATCGCACCTAAATCAGTCACCATTTCCGCACTTTGAGCAGAAAGGGCAATAATATCATAAGGAGCACCGGGTAATTTGTCACTTAAAGGGATTCTTTCCCAAGTATCACCACCATTGTTAGTATGAAGAAGCACAGAGGGCATCCCCGTAATCCAACCTTCGTTACCGTAGAAGCTAATACCAGTGAAATTAACTTTTTCCTGTCCTAAATCAATGATTTTCGGTTGCCAAGTATTACCGCCATCATTGGTTTCAAATAAAGCGGCTTTTGTACCCACTAACCAACCTCGATTCAAGTCACTGGTAAAATCCAAATCAGCAAAAGTTGCCTCAGTGTCGAGGGAAATTAACTGCCAAGGGTTTTGACTCAGAGAGGGAACAAAAGCACAACTCACACATAAAAATGTAATTAGTATAGATACTAAAATGGGTTTTAGTCGATTTAATAATAAGTTCATTTGTATTCCCAATATAAAAAAATGATGGACTAACCGAAAAGATTTCGGAGTGAGGGATGCAGAGTGCGGAGTTATCTGATTACTACAACAAAACTCTTACCTTCACCATTTTTGACATCGATCTCAAGTAAATCTAATTTAATCCATACAGACTCAGGAAAAATAAAAATCCTAAAGCCAAAGCACCGAAAATAAGAAGGTTTTTTTGCCCGGGAGTTAAGCGATTAACACCGAAGCCATAGTCTAAGTTTTCCGCAAATCCTGAAGGGGCATCCACAGCACCTATATTGATAAATACGGTTCGACTAGCACCACAAACAGGGCAACGCCAGTTACTAGGTAAGTCAGTGAATAATGTTCCAGCAGGAATGTTGGTTTTACTATCACCTTTAGAAGGAATATAAGTATATCCACAGGAACGACATTCATAACTCGGTGGTGCTTGTTCCGCTAGGGTTTTTTCTTTACCTGCTTCACTCATGATTTAATTTGTTAAAACAAATCTTAAAAGTTCTTTAAGAATTATTGCATAAAAGGGGAATAATTAGAAATTAGGAGTACGGGGTTGGAGTTTAGGAGTCTGGAGTTAAAACCCATTTTACTCAATTTTCAAAGGAGTCCAGCCGGGAATCCATAAATTACGATCCTTCAACTGTTGAGCATTAACCCAAAACCTAACTTGACGATCGCACGAAGACATCATTTCTGCAAATATCCATTTATCCTCATTTTTGCGGTTAATGACCTGAAAATGTCTCCAGCCCCAAGTTTTTTGTGCCGCAGTCCACTTAGAACCGAGAAGATGAGGGAATTTCTGTTTTTTCGCCATTTTGGTAATGATCAAGCTATGATTGCTACAATATTGTTTGTTTGACTATTCCTCATTATCTTAAGATAACTCTCAAAAATAATAAATGTAGAGCTAAATTCTCCAACAATCAAGCAACAAATTAACTTCTCAATCGACAATATGCTCAATATACCCCTTACCAAAATAACCCTTGCATTTATTGGCAACTTATCTCTATTCTTGTTTTTGCGTCTTGATACTCCCACTCAAGCTCAAACAGTTATCCCCCCTCAGAAGAATACTTTACGCAATGATTTACCTACTACTGTGCAACCTCCTTCTTCCCAGAGGTCAATTTTACCTGAAACTAGACCTTATACTTTAGATACCGGAGATATAATTCGAGTAACTGTCTTTAGTTTACCCGATCAAGGAGGAGTAGTTCAAATTTTTAATGATGGGACAGTGACATTTCCTTTAATTGGTACTATCAATATACGAGGAAAGACGATTATGGAAGTCAATGATTTACTCACTAATCTATATCGTCGCTATCTCAAACGTCCTAATCTTACGACTATCTTAGAAAAACCTCGCTCCCTAGAAGTGGCACTAGTAGGAGAAGTTAATATGCCGGGTAACTATAATCTCTCAGGAGGTATTCAAGTTCAACAAACAGAAGGGCAAACGCAAATTGCGTCTAATACTCCTTCTATCCCACGGGTTTCCGATTTGTTCACTTTGGCAGGGGGTTTAACGGTTTCAGCAGATGTTCGACAAATTCAGCTTAGAAGACAAGAAAACGGTCAAGAACAGATTTACGTTCTTGATTTTTGGCAACTTTTACAACAAGGGGATTTAGCTCAAGATGTAAGATTGAAAGATGGTGACGTGATTATCGTTCCCAAGAGAGAAGTTATCGATCCCAGAGAATATAGGCAATTAACCGATGCAACTTTTGGAATTAAGTATATAGTTCCTCCCAATGTCACCATTGTGGGAGAGGTTAACCGCCCCGGTTCTTATACTGTGCCAATTGAAGAAGGACTACCTCGTTTAACTACTGCTATACAACAGAGTGGGGGAATTAGAGAGTTAGCAGATATTAGAAATATAGTAATTTCTAGGACGACTAGAGACGCACAGGAGCAAAAAATAGAAGTTAATTTATGGGAAATGTTAGAATCAGGGGATATAAACAAAGATGTTTTATTGAGGGATGGGGATACTATTTTTATTCCCACCGCCAAAGACATTCAACCCGATGAAGCTCAAACTCTTGCCTCTGCTAATTTTTCGCCAGATCAGATTGTGGTTAATGTCGTTGGTTCTGTTCGTAGTCCTGGTTCTACGGTTTTAAAACCGAATACTTCCTTGAATAATGCCATTTTATCTGCCGGAGGCTTTGACGAGAAAAGGGCTAATAGTAGTAGCGTAGAGTTGATTAGAGTCAATCCCAATGGTACGGTGACGAAAAGAAATATTACGGTGAATTTGGCGGCGGAGGTGAATGAACAAACCAATCCGATTTTGAAAAACAACGATGTAATTGTGGTTAATCGTAGTGCTATGGCTGCTTTTGGAGATAGTATTGACACTTTTTTAGGTCCCCTTGGACGGAGTTTTTCGTTACTAGGATTTTTTAATATTTTTCAGTAAATTTTAGGAGTTATTAATGTCACAAAAAAAGTCTGATTTTTCTTCTTTTCCTCAATCTGATAGCTATTTTCAACAATCATTTATTGATGAGGAGGTTTTTGTTCCTTCTCTTTCACGAATACAAAACAATTTAGACGAGGAAAAAAAGAAACAGAATGAGCCGAATAATCAGAAAACTCCTTACCTTTTAGAGTTATTTAAAAGACGTTGGATTTTGATTTTTTTTGCGACTTTGGGAGTTACGGGGACGGTTGCTTGGTGGACTTTACAGCAGTCTCCTATTTATCAGGGGAAGTTTATGTTATTGGTGGAAAAGTCTATGGATAGTCAATCTCAACCTGATCAACTTTCCACTGGACTAGATGGTGCTATTACTAATACTAATGTTGATTATAGTACCGAGATTTCTATTTTAGGTAGTGCAAGTGTCTTGAGTCCTATTTTGGCACAAATTTCTGAGCGTTATCCCGATATTTATAATGATATTAATTTGCAAAATTTGGCTAATTTAGATATTAAACAATTAGATCGAACTAAAATTATTGAGGTTAGTTTTCGGGATGAAGATCCTGACAAAATTGCTTTTGTTTTAGATACGATCGCCTCTAATTATTTAGAAAATGGTGCTAATGTTGGAGAAGGAAATATAGGAGAGGGCTTAAAATTTGTCCGTAATCAGATTCCCATTTTAGAAAAAAATATTGAGACTTTACAAACAAAAATTGAACAGTTAAGAATAGAAAATAAATTTATTGAACCGCAAATTCAAGCCACGGAATTAACTCAGCAATTAGTCGCCACAGAAAAAGAATTTTTTGCCACCCAAATACAGATCCAACAAGCTGAATCCGTTTATAATAGTATTCAACAACAGTTAAAAATTCCCCTCGAAGATGCCATCGCACTGAGAAATTTAACGGAATCTCAAAGGTATCAAAACTTCATCAAACAATTACAGGAAATTGAAATCGAATTAGCAACTCAATCGGCAATTTTTACCGATATAAGTCCACAAATTATTACTTTAAAAGAAAAAAAAGCCAATATAATTAATCTAATCGCTGAAGAAAAAGCGAAATATTCCCTACAAACTCAAAACCCAAAAATAATTGATGATGCGATCGCACTTCCCAGTCAAATGAGGGATAAATTAACAGAGGATTTAATGGCCAAAAGAGAGGAAATCAAAGTATTAAATAGTAAAAAAGGTAGTTTACAAAAAGTGTTAGATAACCTCAATCAAAAAATAGCACAATTACCCTCAGTAACTCGTGCATATAATACATTACAAAGAGAATTAAACACTTCAACAGAAAGTTTAAAACGCTTTTTAGAAACTAGAGAAAAACTAGAATTAGACAACTTACAAAATAACCTCAATTGGCAACTGATTTCTCCACCTCACATAGGAGAAAAACCAGTATATCCTATTCCTCTTTATAACTTGTTATTTGGCTTATTTGGGGGATTAAGTTTCGGCACAATTCTCGCTTCAATTATCGATAAATCTGATCACTGTATTTACGATGTAAAAAAACTAAAAACGATCACTAAATTACCAATTGTGGCAGAAATACCTTTTGATAAAAAGCTCAAATCAAGTCATAAAAGACAAAATTTGCCCATATTTTCTGCTCTCAATTCTTCTGACAATACAATAAAACAAAAAGAAGAAAATATTTCATCAGTAACTTTAGAATCTTTCCGAAATCTTTACACCAACCTCAGCTTATTAACCCCAGAATTTTCCTCAAAATCTGTTGTAATTAGTTCAGCAACACCAATGGAAGGGAAATCAACGATCAGCTTCTATCTTGCCAAAATCACTGCAACAATGGGGCAAAAAGTTTTATTAATAGACACAAACTTGCGACTACCACAATTGCATATTTTAGCACAAGTTGAGAATCATCAAGGCTTAACCCAAATCCTCAAAGGAGAAGTATCTTGGCAGAAGGCAATTCAATCTCCAAGTCAATGGGATAACTTCTCCATTATAACCGTAGGAGAGATATTATCAGATCCTAGTAGTTTGTTGTACAATACAAGAATGTCGGATATGATGCAAGAAATCCAACTATCCCAACAATTTGATCTCATAATATACGATACCCCTTCTCTGTTAAGTTTTTCAGACGGCAAAGTTATTGCTTCCCATAGTAATGGATTAATCCTCATCGTCAAAATTGGCAAAACCAAAGATTATGAATTAAGACACGTTTCCGAACAATTAAAAGTAACAAATACAAAAATATTAGGTTTAGTTGCTAATAGAATTTAGAATTAATGGCTAACTATAAACCATCATAAATCGGGCTAGAAGCCCGAAATTTGAACAAAAAAAGGTATGAAAAATTACATCGTAATCATGTACATTTTGAACACCCTAGGTTTAAACCCCTTGTTTGCTCATTAAAACGTCACCTCATTCAACCAACGCACCGCATCTTTAGCGTGATAGGTTAAAATCAAGTCAGCACCTGCACGTTTAAAACTCATCAAAGTTTCAATAGTTACTTTTTTCTCATCAATCCAACCATTCAAAGCGGCGGCTTTCACCATGGAATATTCTCCCGATACGTTATAGGCGGCAACGGGTAAATTAGTGGCTTCCTTCACTCTCCAAATTACATCCATATAGGATAAAGCAGGTTTCACCATCAACATATCTGCACCCTCCGCTATGTCTAATTCAATCTCTTTCAATGCCTCTAAACCGTTAGCAGGATTCATTTGATAGGTGCGTCTGTCGCCATAACTAGGGGCAGATTCCGCCGCATCTCTAAAAGGTCCATAATAAGCAGAAGCATATTTCGCCGCATAGGATAGGATAGGAATATGATTAAAGCCATTTTCGTCTAAGGCTTCTCTAATCACTTTCACAAAACCATCCATCATCCCTGAAGGAGCAATTATATCAGCCCCTGCTTTTGCCTGTGCGATCGCAGTTTTCTTTAATAATTCAAGAGTGGGATCATTTAACACTCTGCCCACTAAATCCCCCACTTCTAAATAGCCACAATGGCCATGAGGAGTATATTCACATAAACAAGTATCGTTGATGACGATTAAATCTGGCACGGCTTCTTTTACCGCAGTAGTCGCTTTCTGTACAATACCACAGTCGTGCCATGCTCCCGTTGCTTCGTTGTCTTTATCTTCGGGAATCCCAAAGAGAATAATGGCAGGAATACCTAAATCATAGACTTCTTTCGCTTCTTCGACAATTTTATCCACTGATAACTGATACACCCCGGGCATAGATTTTACTTCTTTGGCGATCGCACTTCCGGGGACAGCAAAAAGAGGATAAATTAAATCATTAGCAGTTAAAACCGTTTCTTGTACCATACGGCGTAAACCAGCAGAGGAGCGCAAACGGCGAGGGCGATTAATAGGAAACATATCTTAATTTATTTATATCTATTTTTATAATTACCGTTTTTCTAGTGTAGAGCGATCGTTGCCTTTTTCCCTAGAACTTAGCAATATTTTGTTACTTTAATTAACTCGTTTGCGCAAATGTCCATTGTGCTATTATTTGCTCTATAAAACGAATTCCTAATTATTATTTATTATATTGTTAAAAGATATTCTGCTAATTCTCGGATTTGGTTACTTTGGAGGGGAATTTGCCCGTCGTCTCAAGATTCCCCCTCTAGTTGCCATGATTTTTGGGGGGATTATTCTCGGTAATCAAGTTACTAATCTCCTCAGTGATGATATATTGCACTCTGCGGATGATTTAAGGGTGATTGCCGTTGTTATTATTCTGATCAAAGCGGGGTTAGGATTGGATAGACAAAAGTTGCGATCGCAAGGCTCTGTTTCCTTAAGATTGGGTATTTTACCAGCTTTGGGAGAAGCCATCGCTGTTTCTTTTTTGGCGGTTATTTTCTTGGATTTTGATTGGGTAACGGGATTATTACTAGGATGTATTTTAGGGGCGGAATCTCCAGCGGTAATTGTGCCGGGGATGCTGCGGTTAAAGAGTTTGGGATGGGGAGTAAAAAAAGGAATTCCCGATGCAATTTTAACCGGAAGTGCTTTATCGGATGTTTTTTTATTATTAATTTTTAGCCTCTTAATGGGAGTATTGACTAGCGATGGTAATAATCTTCCTTGGCAATGGTTGCCGTTACAATTTTTAGGGCAAATTATCGGTGGTGTTGTTATCGGTTGGTTAGCTAGTAAAGTCTTAGTTTGGTTATTAGTAAGGCAAAAATTAACCCAAAATACGCTACAAGAAACGATAGTTACGGGTTGTTTTACTTTATTTCTAGTGATTATCAGTGAAAAATATAATTTCTTTTCTGGTTATCTAGCGGTAATGTCCGCAGGATTTTTCTTAATCGAATTTTCTCCTCCTCTAGCCCGTCGTTTGCGCAATGGTTTTGATAGTCTATGGCAAGTAGCCCAAATTTTCCTCTTTGTCTTATTGGGTGCAACAATTCCCCTCAATATCTTAGGTAGTAGTTTCGGGAAAGGCTTAATTATTATCATTCTTGGCACTTTAATCGGTAGAATGACGGGTTGGTATCTCTCCACATGGAAAAGCAACTGGAATCGAAAAGAAAAACTGTTTCTTCTTGCAGGTAACTCCGCTAAAGCAACAGTACAAGCTGCGATCGCATCTATTCCTGCCTCCCAAGGTATTATCGGGGGAGAAGAAATTTTAGCCATTGCCGCTTTATCCATCCTCGTGACTGCACCTTTTGGTGCTTGGGCGATTCCCACTTTCGCCCCTCGTTTATTAAGCAAAGGGGAAGTTGATCCCACAAAAGTATCTGTGGAGGAACATCTGATCTTACTCAGTGCGATCGATGATTCCCCTTTAACCACTTCCGTTTTAACAAAAACTGCGGAAATAGCTCGGCGTAGCAATGCCGAAGTGATAGTATTGCATATCATTGATGATAGTCAGAATAATAATTTAGATAATCTGAAGCAAAAAACAAAGACATTACTAGCAGACATAAACCATCAATTTTTAATAGTGGAAGGGGCAATTTCAGAAGAAATTTTGAGAATAAGTAAAGAATTTCAAGTAAAAGAAATTATTATGGGGAAAAGAGGACATAAACACTGGAATGAATTGCTAATTGGTTCAGTTTCCCAGACAGTGTTAGAATCGAGCAATATACCTGTTATGATTGTCGAAGAAAAATCACCCTAGCTTAATGATTGGTAAAATAACGGGACTGAACGGACTTGAACCGTTGCACAGCACTTAGGAGGCGCTTGCTCTATCCATCTGAGCTACAGCCCCAATGTTAAAGTTTTGTAAAGAAATTAATCCCAGTTTAACTAATTTCTTTAGTGTTGAACATTTTTTTTGCAAGACTTATTTGAATGGTAGGATTAAGATCATGAATTGATTTCCCACTACGAAAAATTATGAAGAATCGAATCAGAATTCTATCTTGGTTAAGCCTTATTCTTTTCAGTTGGACATTAGTAGGCTGTAATGATACGATCGACAGTGTTCAAGCCTTTAATAGTGATTCTAAACCACCTATTCCCAGAGTGGAAAATATTGCTGAAGTAGCACCACCTAAGTTAATTCAGCAGTTGAATGAAAGTTTTAGTCAAACTAAACCAGAAGTAAAAATTCTCTCTCCTCTTGCCGATGAAGTCGTTAATTCTCAAAATGTCTCTGTGAATTTGGAGGTGAAGGGATTAGATATATTTAAAAATGAAGAATTGGGGATGGGGCCTCATTTGCACTTTTTTGTGGATGATCAACCCTATCAAGCGATTTATAATGTTGATGAACCCATTTTATTGACAGATTTAGCCCCCGGTACTCATACTATCAGAGTTTTTGCTTCTCGTCCTTGGGATGAGAGTTTCAAAAATCCCACTGCTTTCGCTCAAACTACTTTCCATATTTTCACCGCCACGGAAGACAATAATCCTTCTAATAATGAGCCTTTACTTACTTATAGCAGACCTCAAGGCACTTATGGGGCTGAACCGATTATGTTAGATTTTTATTTAACTAATGCACCTCTCCATGTGGTAGCGATGGAAAATCCTACCGATGATATTCCTGATTGGCGGATTCGGGTAACGATTAATGGTGAGTCTTTTTTATTGGATACTTGGCAACCGATTTATTTAACTGGTTTTAATCAGGGGCAAAATTGGGTGAAGTTAGAATATATTGATGAAAATGGTAATGTCATTCAAAATGCCTTTAATAGTACCGTCAGAGTGATTAATTATGATCCTTCTGTACAGGATACTTTAGCAAAGTTAGTCACTGATAAGATTGCTTTAAATCAAGCAAGGGCGATCGCACTACGGGATTATCAAATGGTTGAGGAGGTTAAAGAAGTTGAGGAAATAGAGGAAATAGAGGAAATAGAGGAAATAGAGGAAATAGAGGAAATAGAGGAAATAGAGGAAACTCAAACCACAGATGCGATGGAAGAAGTTATAGAAGATGAGACAGAAGAAAAGATTTTAGAAGATGAGAAAGTAGAGGAAGTTATAGAAGATGAGAAAGTCACAAAAGATGAGGAAGTTATAGAAAATCAAGAGGTACAAAAAGTTGCAAAAGATAATCTAAACGGCTAAAAACTGAACTTATGTAGGTTGGGAAGCGCGAGAGCGTAACCCAACACAAGCTGAATTTAACCTCAGTTCGATGTAAGAATTGTTGATTTAGGTAGGTTTCAGGTGTCGGGTTGCAGGTTTCAGGTGGGTTTTTTTAAGATTGATTAATCAATCAAGGTGCTGAAAAACAATAAAATCAATAAACATAAGTTTTTTATCAATTCTTTAACCTAACACCTAACAGCCGATACCTGACACCTTTCATCACTTAAGATTTTATGTCGAACTCAGGTGATACCTTTACATCACCTAAAATTTTATACCGAACTCAGGTGAATTTAGAGTTCGGACTATATTATGTGTTCCTTAGATTTACAGAAGGATAGAGAATATCAGAAATTGCTTGATTCGATAAACAACACCAGTGACAGGTAAATAAATCTGGGTTTTGTTGGTTAATAGAAGATATAGCAGGAGTTGCCGGAAAAGGCCAGATGCGATCGAATATTATGTAACCCTCTACCAGACGAAATTGTAATAAATAAACAGAAGGAATCGCCTGAATAGAATCTAACAAAGCATCCCCTAAATGACAAAGTTTTTGCAAAATGTCTAAAGATAAATTATAAGGTTGTTGATAGTCATTAGGAATCATACCTTCTCCGATTACCGAACCATAAATTAATTTTTCCTTTTGCAAAATAATAGGCAACCATAAATCCCCTAACCATTGATTTTCTTGACTGGTTTGATAGCCAAAATTCTTTTCTACCCATTGCCTTCTTTTCTCTACATCTCGACAAGCATAATAAATTTGTTGGGCAGGAAAAACGAACCAATCAGGTAATTTAATCGTCAACGGACAATATATCACATTGCCAGAAGGAGAAGATAATTGTATGGATTTTGACCATAAGTCCGCACCACTAACAATCTCTGTTTCCCAATGGGGATTAAATTTCTTAACACCATTTCCCAAAGCCATAGCCATTCTTTCAGCAACGGGGGCATGGGGACTAATCTTACCGCCCTTTACCTGTGCATTGACGATGATGATAACTTTTGACATTCTTTGACTGAATCTACTTCTATTCTTTAATTATCTCAGCAACTGGTTCGGATTGATCAAGATTGATAATATATTTACAATGATTATTTTACCGCTAAAAATTTCGATACTAAAGGTACACGGCACGATCGCACCTTGCTCATCTTCATTCTAAATTCTTGTCAATTACGTTATAATGGGATCTTGCATTCTATTAGGAGAACAACGGCAATTATGGCTGGATCGATGGTGAACGCTGATGTTTGGATTAGTGAGTATATAACCCCTTACGATATTTATGCTCACGGTATTACCAGTATTTTAGCACAGAAGAAAACCTCTTATCAGGAAATGTATATTGTGGAAAGTGGTGCTTATGGTAAGGCTTTGGTATTGGATGGAAAATGGCAATCTTGCACGGGAGATGAGTTTTTATATCATGAGGCATTAGTGCATCCAGCGATGGTTAATCATCCCAATCCTGAAAATATTTTAATCTTGGGCGGTGGTGAAGGTGCAACCACTAGAGAAGTTTTCCGTTGGCACAGTGTGAAACAAGCGACAATGGTTGATATTGATGGAGATGTGGTGGAAGCCTGTAAGCAATATTTACCTGAAATGCACCAAGGCTCTTTTGATGATCCCCGTTTGGATTTAGTCATTGGCGATGCTTTTGAAGTGATTGATAACAGTGAGGCTAAATGGGATGTCATAATTTCTGATTTGTCTGATCCCATTGAAGAAGGTCCTTCTTTCCAATTGTTTACTCAAGAATATTTCGCTCGTCTCAAAAATATTTTGCGGGAAAACGGCATCGTTGTAATACAAGCAGGTCCGATCGCCCCAGCGAATTTACATATTCACGGACGTTTAGTAAATACCCTTAAAACCGTCTTTAGCAACGTTCACTCTTATTTTGCTCCAACTTGTACTTATGGCTCATCATGGGGGTTTGCATTAGCCTCTGAGGCAACTTTTGAGACCATACCAAACCCCGAAAAAATTGATCTTTTGCTCGAACAAAAAACCACCGCCGATTTCCGCTCTTTTGATGGAATTAGCTTATTGGGAATGTTACAAACTCCCGGCTATGTGCGTCACTGTATCGAAAAAGAAACCGAGGTTTATACTATCACTAAGCCTCCTAAATTCTTCGGCAAGGGGTTGCCTAAAACCTAACCCATCGGAGTTCTGAACTGTTTTATCATTAAAAGAGGTAAAATTAAAGTAGCAAAATCAAAAGATCCAACCAGATAATACCTGAGTTCGATATAAAAAATGATGAAACGGTTTTCCTCCCTTGTCCACCCTTAACAACTTCGGAAAAACCCTACCCCTGTGAGGCAGGGCTGTTTCAAAGTGAAAAATTAGGTTAGCTGAGATCAAGTGAGGGTAAAATGTGCAAGGATTTTTTTCTATTAGTTAAAACGTTATAAACCAAAATCCCCCCTTCCCCCTCTCCCCCATCTCCGCCTCTTTTTTCTCCATACCTATCAAGTTTAACTCCGAACTCAGGTGATAATGATTGTTTCTCAGAAAAATTATTTTAACGTAAATGGCAAAAGAAGTCCCTAAACAAGTGCGTAGCGGATTAGAGGATGAATGCT
>CAYPDC010000062.1:0-22817 GCA_964409355.1 uncultured Cyanobacterium sp. | reverse complement strand
CTTAATCACTATATACTATATGAAGTTTCAAAAAAAAGTGCGGAATGTAGGTTTAAATCAGGGCTAAAGCGTCTGCGGGTTGAATATTATTCAACCCCTACAAACTAATAAAATAGGTTTTCTATCAGATATTGCACCGACTGAAACCTGCCTAAATCGGATATTATTGCATTGAACTGAGCTAATATCTGATTATTCTAAACTAAAGAGGTGCTACTTCTACCGTAATTTCTGCGGTTACTTCTGCATGAAGTTTAATAGAAACAGTATATTTCCCAATTTTCTTGATTTCAGGTACAGTAATATCTTGACGCTCAATATCCAAACCAGCACTTTGTTTAATTACGTCCACCACATCTTGAGTGGTGACAGTACCAAAGATAGCATCTTGTTCACCAACTTGTTTGCGGATCACGAAATTGTTGATGGTTTGTAAAGCGGTTTTACGAGATTTAGCCTCATCGAAGATAGCTTGTAAACGTTGTCTTTCTTTTTCTTTTCTTTGTTCGACTTGACGTAAAATGCCAGGGGTTACTACCACTGCAAAGCCTTGAGGTACAAGATAGTTACGGGCATAACCGGGAGCAACATCAACCACATCCCCTCTTTTCCCTAATTTCTCGACATTTTTATTTAATAATAGTTGTACTTTTTGAGCCATGATTACCTCTAAGTAATAAATAATTTCTTATAGTTAGCATTTTTAACCACAAACTACCATTATATCAGATTGATCTGCGAGTCTGCCTCTAAATGTTGTATAAAAATCCAATAAAGAAAAACTCCTTTGTGTTCTTTGCGCCTTTGCGAGATATAATAACCAATTAGTTTACCTATAATCGCTATAATTATATAGGGTAAAACCGCTTATTTGAACTCTCTAGCCTTTGCCTTTTAGTGAAATTTCATCGTAAACTTAGACATATAATTGCTTAATTCATGACTATTAATTTTCAAGATATTGTTGCTACCCTCAATCAGTTTTGGAGTGAGAGAAACTGCCTTATAGCTCAACCCTACGACACAGAGAAAGGGGCGGGGACTATGAGTCATAATACATTCTTAAGGGCGATCGGACCTGAACCTTGGTCAGTAGCATATATAGAGCCTTGTAGAAGACCGACTGACGGACGTTACGGGGAAAACCCCAACCGTGTACAACACTATTATCAGTATCAAGTATTAATTAAACCATCTCCCGACAATATCCAAGAAATTTATTTAGACTCATTAAAAGCATTGGGAATACACCCAGAAGATCACGATATTCGCTTTGTGGAAGACAATTGGGAATCTCCCACTTTAGGCGCTTGGGGGGTAGGTTGGGAAGTGTGGTTAGATGGCATGGAAATCACTCAATTTACTTACTTTCAGCAGTGTGGGGGGATTGACTGCAAACCCGTTTCCATTGAAATTACCTACGGTTTAGAGAGACTAGCCATGTATCTTCAGGATGTAGATAGCATCTATGATATTCAATGGAATGGGGAGATTAAATACGGCGATATTTTCTTACAAGGAGAAATCGAACAATGTACTTATAATTTTGAAGCATCTAACCCAGATTTGCTATTTCAATTATTCACCTTATATGAACAAGAAGCAAAACAATTAATTGAGAAAAACTTAGTTTTACCCAGTCTTGATTATGTTTTAAAATGTTCCCATTGCTTTAACTTATTAGACGCAAGAGGAGTAATTGCCGTAGCGGAAAGAACCCGTTATATTGGAAAAATCAGACACTTAGCCCGTCAAGTAGCCGAACAATATTTAACCCAAAGAGAATCCCTAAATTTCCCCTTAAATAAAGTAGGGTGTGCTAGTACAACGTAACGCACCTTCAATTAAATACATAACTGTTATGGGTTGCATTACACTTCGTTAATGCCTCCTACTTGTTTTAATTTTTAGAGAAAATGACTAAATTTATTCCTAGTTTTATCAGAGAAGATTTATTAAACTTATCTGCTTATATTCCGACTCCTATTAGCGAGAATCATAAACAATTAACTCGTTTAGATGCTAACGAAAGTCCTTATAATCTACCATCGGAATTAAAAGCAAAATTAGCTGATTTTTATGGACAGGAAATAGAAACAAATCGTTATCCTGATGGTAGCCATTCTGTTTTAAAAAATCTTATTGTTAACTATGTCAATGAATCGGTGAATCAAGAGTGTTTATTTAATCTTAATAATATCTCTATTGGCAATGGTTCAGATGAGTTAATTAGATCGGTTTTAATGGCAACTTGTCTTAATAATCAGGGTTCTATTTTAGTGGCTAATCCCACTTTTTCCATGTATAAAATTCTGGCAGAAAGTTTAGGGATAAATAGCATTTGTATTGAGAGAAATGAAGCCGATTTTTCCTGGGATATAGACAAGGCTTCGGAGGCAATTAATAACAGTAATTATCCCCCGATAAAGGTGGTTTTTGTGGTTCATCCTAATTCCCCCACTGCTAATTGTTTAACTGTTTCTGAGATTAGTTGGTTAAAAAACTTGCCGTCTGATATTTTAGTCGTTATTGACGAGGCATATTATGAATTTAGTCAACAAACCGTCGTTAGTGGGTTAAAAAATCACCCCAATTGGTTAATATTAAGAACATTCTCTAAAGCCTTTCGTTTAGCTGCCCATCGTGTAGGATATGCGATCGCGTCGCCGTTGATTATTAACGTCTTAGAGAAGTTAAGATTGCCTTATAACTTACCAACTTTTTCCCAATTAGCCGCTCAATTTGCCATGGAAAATCGTCAATTAATTTTACCTGCGGTGGCAGAAATAATGAGAGAAAAAGATAGAGTTTTTCAAGAGTTAAATAAGATTAATGAACTGAAAATTTGGCGTAGTGATGCTAATTTTATCTATTGCCGTTTAGCAGAAAATGCTAATCATGAAAATCATCAAAATATCCTCAATCAATTAAAAGAGAAAAATATTTTGATTAGGCATACAGGAGGAGGCTTAAGAATTTCCATTGGCACTCCTCAAGAAAATGATTATTTATTAACACAAATTAACAAGTGTTTTTTCAGAACATCCTAACTATAAAACAGGCATCTTGTTAGTGATTAATTCAAGTTTTCTTCTGATGAAAAGTCCATAGCAATCATGAATCAGTCATGAGAATTAGATTACTATAGCGATGCGTTTCGGAGTCAGACGTTATTTTTTTCTATTTCTACTTCAGGGTTTTTGTCGATGGCAGGATAGGTGACTAATTCTGGTTGTAACCCAAAAATTGATTTTAACTTTAACCAAGCCCAGTTATTCCACCAACCAACAATGCCATCAGGCAATACCGTTACTACCATTAAGAATAATCCCCCTTGAAAGAAAAGCCAAACTTCAGGAAATTTCTCACTTAAAAATGTTTGTCCAAATCTTACTAACAAAGTACCAATAATCGCACCCAGTAATGTGCCTCTACCCCCGACGGCTACCCAAATTACCATTTCAATAGAAAAAGCCACTTCCATGATACTAGGGGTAATAATGCCCGTTTGTAATGTATATAAAGCTCCTGCCACACCTGCGATCGCACCTGAAACAGCAAAAACTAAAACCTTAAACCCTGTAGGATTATAACCAGAAAATCTTACTCTATTTTCATCATCTCTAATGGCTACCAATAAACGCCCGAATCTACCACTGGTAAGCCATCGACAGAGAAGATAAGCTAATAATAGGAAAATAATGGTAAACTGATAGAAAGCAAATTGAGCCGTTTGAGAACTAGCTACAAGACCAAAAATAGTTTCGGTATCTGTTTTCAAACCGTTTGTACCATTAATTAGTTTCTGTTGTCCATTAAAGAAGTTAAAAAAAACGATTAAAGCCGCTTGAGTGATGATGGAAAAATAAACCCCCTTAATACGATTACGAAAAACTAAATATCCCAAGACTCCTGCCACAATAGCAGGAATAACGAATATCGCAACAACGGTGAAAGGGAAAGAATAAAAAGGTTGCCAAAACCACGGCAATTCACTGACACCATAGAGGGTAAAAAATTCTGGTATTTGCCCATCCGGTAATTGTAATTTGAGGTGCATAGCAATACCATACCCCCCCAAGGCAAAGAAAATTCCATGGCCCAAGCTAAGTAATCCCGTATATCCCCAAATTAGATCAATACCTAAAGCAGCGATAGTAAGAGCTAAAAATCTACCTAATGATTGTAGTCGAAAAGGACTAAGTATTAAGGGTAAAATCATTGCCAGAAGAATAATTGCCCCAATGACGATACCTATTTCCATCAAGAGTTGACGCTTTTTTTCTTGTCTATTTTGAGAAAACGTATTAATCACAGTTTTGATTGGACATGAATTTTGCTTTTTGACTTTCTCATTATCAATAAAAGTTTTTCTTCATTTCGTTATCTTGAATACATTTTTCGTAATTATAAGTTCCCCTAACCCTTTATGAGGTACAATACCTTTAGATTTTAACGGAAACTAATATATAGCAATTATCAAATTTATGAGGTACAGGCAGGGTTCTTAAACTCTTTGCTATTAGGAAATAGGTGTACCTCAGTATTCAGATAAACGCTCTAAAATAATGTAAAACAATGAACATTGATGAATTTATTAATATTTTAAGAGAAATTTTACAAAAAGGAAAAGAAGAGGATTTATTAGGTCTAATCTATTCTGGAGGGTTAGAAATAGATGATTTTATGAAAGAAATGGTTTTACTACCATTTATTAGTCTCTTTAAAAAAGATATTTCTATTACCTATAAATCTTTTGCGGAAATTCCTGCTTATCGACAAGAAAAATATACTAATTCTGAAAAGATTGAATACATTGTTTATTTTCATTATGCCTCGGCAGAGCAAGAAACGGACAATTCTGCACCAGTAGGAAAAATAGAGAATACTTATAAAATCATTTTATAATTTACTTGTTTCTTTTATGGCAGATTTCTTGTGCAGAGGCTATCTCGCTGTCACATTCATATTTGCATTCAGGGCAGGAATGCCAATGCTCAGACAACTCTTTCCTCACTTCTGAAACCGTAAGAATTTGGCTCAAATACAGCTTCCCATTCCGGTTCTAGTGAGTTCTTAACTATTGCTTGTGCGACTCCATCTCTCACGGTGGGAATACCGAGAGGACGTTTCTTACCAACAGGGTGTCGCAATCAAAATGACCAGTTCAGATCGCACTCAACGGGGGTCTTTCACTCACATTTCAAGATAAATATTTATCTTTTTGATTATTAAAAAAATGTAATTGTTATCAATTAAGAGTTTTAATTTAACCTGACACCTTTTTTAACCAATAATTTATCACGACGAGAAGATTTATGGTTTCTACTTTCATCTCGGCTTTACAATTAGAATTTATGCAAAATGCCATTATGGCAGGTTTTTTGGTTAGCATCGCCTGTGGCATTATCGGCACTTTTGTTGTCGTTAATCGCATTGTTTTCATTAGTGGCGGGATCGCTCATTCTGCTTACGGTGGTATCGGGTTGGGTTACTTTTTTGGATTTAATCCGATTATAGGTGCGATCGCATTTTCTCTGTTGTCGGGATTAGCTATGGCAATAGTGGAAAAAAACACCAACGAAAGAAAGGATACCATTATTGGCACAATGTGGGCAATGGGGATGAGTATTGGGATTATTTTCATCGACTTGACAAAGGGATACAAAGCCAACTTGATGAGTTATTTATTCGGGAGTATTTTGGCTGTACCAAAACAGGATTTATGGATTATGTTGATTCTTGATATTGTCATCATTCTCATGGTTTGTCTGTTTTATAAGGAATTATTAGCCATTTCCTTCGATCCTATGTTTGCTACTACCCGTAATCTCCCTGTTAACGCACTATATCTGATGTTAGTAGGCTCGATCGCTCTTACTATTGTGATGGTGATGCAGGTTGTCGGTTTAATCATGATTATTGCCCTCTTAACCATTCCAGCGGCGGTGGCGAATCAATATGTGCAGGAAATGAGACAGATGATGATTTTTAGCAGTATTTTGGGAGTTATTTTCATTTTACTGGGCTTATCTCTTTCTTTTATCTTTAATCTCACCTCTGGTGCAACTATTATTATGGTGGCAGGAGTTATTTATTTTTTCAGCTTAATCCTTAAGGGGGTGTCGGGCAAGTTAATGCCAAAATAAGTAGGGTTTGCTGTGGAGAGTCGAAAAGCCATAAACATCAATGATTTCAAAGGGGGCTGAACACTGTTCAACCCCTACAGACTCAAAAAGAGCATCACCTGAGTTCGGAGTTAAACTTGATAGATATTGATAAAAAAATCAACGATTTTGTGCAAACTCAGATTTTTCTTTTGGACTTAGGTGATTTCTAATAATAAATATATCTGCTAGATCCCCCCTAGCCCCCCTTAATAAGGGGGGAATTATAAAGAAAATTGGTAAATTCTTTCACAGAAACCGCCTTACTTGTCTATATTCAGAATGGTCGTAGCAATTTGCTTTATAGTTTCGGTGATAGGATGTTCCTGATATTTAAGGGCAAAAATACCATTACTAGCAAGTTTAATGACATCTCTTGATTCGGGTAAGATCCCGACCACAGAAAGATTATAGGTGTTTTCTATTTGCTCACGCATTTTTGGAAAATTATAATTAGTTAAGGCTTTATTGACGATTAAGAATAATTGGGGTACTTTTAGTTTTTGAGCAACTTCGATGGTGACTGCAGTTCCTTGAAAATCTTGTTTATCTGGACGTAAAACCACTAAAACAATATCGGAAAAAGTTAGGGATAAAAGGGTTTCTTCATTTAAACCCGGATGGGTGTCGATAAATAGATAGTCTAATTCTAATTTGTTAATCAGTGTTTGAAAACCATCAAAAAGCAATTCTATGTCAAATCCTTCCCTTAGAATGCGAGAAATATCATTAATTTTCATACTCGAAGGAAGTAGATAAATTTTACTGTTTTGCTGGGCTTTTTCTTTTAATACATGAGTAACATCACAAGCCGCTTGATCAATGGAACATTTACCCCAAAGAAAATCATTGAGGGTATATTCCACTTTTTTTTCGTTAACGCCAAACAAGATATGAACTCCGGGGGATTGAATATCGGTGTCAACAATGCCGACTCTTTTTCCCTGACTGGCAATAATACTGGCAATATTGGCGGTTAAATTTGATTTTCCTGTCCCCCCCCGGTAGGAGTGTATTGAAACTATTTTAGACATTGATAAATCCTCAAGAAAAATCTTTTTTTATAGTAGTAAATAAAATCAGTTTTGATGAAAAATAATCAATATTTGTTAATTATTTATTCTTATCTCTTAATTTTTAACTGCTCTTTGAAGTTCAGCTTTCGCTCTATTGTACCCCAGAACTGCATTGAGTAAGTTATTTTGGGCTTGTACTAAGCGAGTTTGAGCATCTAATACTTCTGTTTGGGTGTTAACCCCTGCATTAAAGCGAATTTGGGCCGCCTCTACGGCTTCTTGAGCTCTATTGACGGCTCTTTTGGCGGTTTCAATGTTTTCAATCTGGGTGGGCAGTTGTAAGTAAGCCTGTTCTACCGCAAAACGGATGGCAGTAGCTTGTTCTGAGTATTCTTCCTCCGTTCGAGCGATGTCAGCGTCAACTTGTTTCGCACGGGCGTTAGCCGCACCTCCGTCAAAAAAGTCCCAGTTTAATTGTAAGCCAAAGGCATAACCAGTGGAAAAGTTACCGTCAACTAATCGATTGATTCGGGGATCATCGGTGTAAGACTGTAACATTTGATAGTTAGCAAAAAACGCTAGGTTTGGTCTAACTTGGGCAAGGGCGATTTGACGTTGGGCTTCAAAACTTTTTCTTTCTGCTAATTTTTGTTGTAATTCTACTCGATTTTGAAAAGCCATAATAATACTTTCATCGAGGGAATACTGCCAAAGATCTGCCATAACGATCGCATCTTTACTGACGGGGGTAACATTGGGAGGAAGGTTTAATAATCGTGCTAAATTTCTTCTGGCGGTTTGTTGAGTGGTTTGGGAATTTTTGAGGTTTTGCAAGGCGTTATCTAACTCCACTTGGGCGTTGAGTAAATCCAAACGGGTAGCAATTTGTGCTTGTAACTGTAGTTCTAAGCCTTCTAGTCGAATACTTCGATTGGTAACGTCATTTTCGTTAATGATCACTTCTTGATTTGCTTGTTGAAGATCGTAGTAAACTAAAGTTACATTTAACTCGATTTCATTTTCGATGCGTTGCACTTCTAGTTTACTGATGGAAACTTGTTCATTGGCAGAGGCGATCGCAGCTTGACGACCGGGAGAATATATATTGTAATTTAAACTAACTGTACCATCAATAAACGTACCTGCATAACTTTTGATGTCTTTGAGGGCTTCTCGACTACGATTAAGGGCATCTTGAGCATTAATTAAAGTTCCCTCCACATCATTCCTCTGTATCAATAAGTTAATAAAGTCAACGGTTTGAGTAGGATCAGAAGGATCGAGTTGACCTAATGCTTCATCAATAGCGTTAAGTTGATTCTCAATAGTGGGAATAGATGTTTCTAGTTGAGAAATTTGATTTCTGGTAGTTTGTTCTTCCACTTCCACCCCAAATCCCTGCCCTACATCTTCTCGGCGAGAAGCCCCTACCCCTGCCGATAAAGTGGGAAAAAGAGCCGCCCTTGCTTCTTCTAACGCCCCCTCGCTTCTTTGCAGATTAATTTTTGCTATTTTCAAAAACTGACTATTACCCTTAGCAACGGCGATCGCATCTTCTAAAGATAAAGGAATCTCATTGGTGATCTGCACTTGTTGAGGAGTAGTCGGTAAGAGTAATGGATCGGGATTTGGTTTTAAATCATCGGGAATAGTCTTAGTATTCGTCTCATTCTGACTGAAAAATAATCTTTCATAATCAGAAAAATTAAAAAATGATTTGTCAATAGTCTTAAATTTAGTCTCAATAGAAGGTGCGATCGAGTCTATTCTTTTCTGATTGCTTTCTAAAGAAATATTACTTCCCCAAGCCATTTTTTGTGGCATAAAGAGAATTGTTATATTAGCAACGGCTAACAGGAGAAAATGAAAACTCCTAGCCCTAAAAAAATAACTTTCTGAAAAATAGATCATTGTCAAATTTCCCGTGAATTTCATTTATGATAGTAAGAAAAAATTGAAAAAAGTCCAATGGATAAAATACAACTACGTTATAATACTATAGCTCAATTAAAAGCAAATGAATCAGAAATTGAAGAATTATTAACCTATAACGAAAACAAATTTGAATTTAATCATAATCCCAATGATCCCCTAAATTTTCCCCTAAAATCAGAGCCTCATGTACAAATATGGGAAAATTATAAAACCATAGCGGATAAAATTGGTACTCATAATAGCTTAAGTTCTTCTTTAGTTCAATTAAAATTTCCCGTTGCCGAAGGCATAAGTAAAAATGAACAATATCTCAAGGCTACTCGCAAAGGTGAAATAGAAGACAATTTTGTTTTTGAAGGAGGTTTACAACTGACAGAACCTGAGAACTTACAACTAGAAATAAAAGAAACCCTAGCCGGTTCAATCCCCGTCATTATTGCTCCAAATCGCCAAGATTTCGTTCTCTTAATTCAAGCCTTAACAAAACGAAACGAACCGATCCCCGTTCCCGACTCCATGGGAGCTTGTATAATTGGAGGATATAACAACTGGGATCGGATCAAGAAATATCGCCAACAATGGGAAATCAATAATCCCAACCATTGTACCCCCCAAAACTGGAATCAAGAATTTCAACGCTTAAAACTTCAAAAAGAACTTTATCAAGATCGTTTTATCATCTTAAGTAGAGGATTTTACAGCAACGTTAGTGCCAGTCAACTAAACTTAACCGATGAACAATGGCAAAAACTTTCCCAAAACATCAGACTCGAACACGAATGCACTCATTACTTTACCCGTAGGGTGTTTAATTATATGGGGAATAACCTACTGGATGAATTAATTGCCGATTATCAAGGAATTGTGTCAACATTAGGCTATTTCCGGGGGGATTGGTTTCTCCATTTTATGGGCTTAGAATCCTATCCGGATTATCGCCAAGGGGGAAGATTAGAAAACTATCAAGGAAATCCACCTCTATCGGAGGGGGCATTAAAAATATTACACAAATTAGTCAAACAAGCCACCGAAAACCTAGAAAATTTCCATCAAAAATCCTTTTCTTCTCCCCCCACGAATCAAGAGAATCTTAGCTTACTAATGGCTTTAACCAATATAACTTTAGAAGAACTAGCTTCTGAAGATTTTGAACATATCCTTAAACAATCGATAAATTCTCGAAAAAAAATCTTTAAGATTTAGTAAATATGGTTATACTTTGAACAACAATCATTTACTCTGGGCAAAAAAGGAGACAAAAATGCGGAAATAGGTAATCAATAATATTTTTTTATGATCTCACATTACCAAACTTCGCTGATACAAAGTAAATATAAAAAATGCGGGGAAAAAATTAAATTATGACAGATGTTTTGTTAGAAGAATTAAGTAACGGGGATATTGAGTGGTTGAAAAAAAACGGACAAACTCAAACAGTCCCCATCAACACAACCCTAATTGAACAAAAACAAACGGTAAAATTTATTTATATCATAATTCAAGGTGAGTTCATAGCCACTCTTACTCGTCATGAGGGAGGGCGATTAGGTAGAGTGTTTGCGGCCCTAGAGGGAGAACAAAACTTAGAACAGGAAATAGGCATATTTTCTGAAGGAGAAATTCTCGGAGAAATGACTTTTTTGGAAGTTAGCCCCGCCATCAACAGTATTAAAGCCTCAAAAGATTCAGTAGTTTTGGCAATTCCTAGTGAAATGTTAATCGAAAAACTACAGGAGGACTTTGGTTTTGCCTCTCGATTCTATCGAGGTATCACTATATTATTGCTAGAAAGATTCCAACATTTAATCACCATTTATCTCAAAAAAAGACTCGGACAAATTGCCCCCTTACAAGAAGTTCCCTTAATTTTCGGGGAATTGAGAGATTCTGACGTGGACTGGTTTCTCCAAAAAGGCAAATTAGAAACAGTAAATCAAGATACTACTTTAATACAATCAGGAGAACAAGTAGAAAATATTTATATACTTCTTCGGGGATTAATGGCGGTGTCGGTAAGTGAACGGAAAAAGAATCGTTTGAGTAGTATCTTCTCCGTCCTGGAAAATGAAGGGGAAGGAACTTCCACTCCCTTTGAACGAGAAATTGGGCAAATATCGAGAGGAGAAATAGTCGGAGAGATCGCCGCTTTAGAGTCTCATCGTTCTTACTGTACCATTAAAACCCTTGAAAATTGCTCTGTTTTAGTTATTTCCCGACAACAAATTGTTCTCAAATTACAACAGGATTTAGCTATGGCTTCCCGTTTTTACCGAGTCATCGCTAAGTTAATGTCTGGTAGGTTACAAGGAATGATTAGCCGTCTAGGATTCGGTAAGAGTTCTTATCAACAAGGAGAAGGCTTGAGCCTAGATGAGAGTTATGAAGATGAAATCGACTTGGAAATCATGGATAACCTCACCATCGGAGGGGCAAGGTTTGATTGGATGCTAAGAAGATTAAGAGTTAGTTAGAAAATTTTAATTTTTCTACTACTTACTATTCAAAAAAAATATTTAATTTTCACTTAATTATTAATTCAATTAATGAGGAGGAATTAATGTCGGAAAAACTATTTCGCAAAGAGTCTTTGGAACGTTTATCTTCCCCAGAAAGACTAGATCAATTAATGAATGTGGTTGATCCGAAGGCTTGGCTTCCTTTAGCTACAGTGGGAGGATTAATTGTGGTGGGAGTGGCTTGGAGTATTTTTGGGAGATTACCGTTAACCGTGACAGGGCAGGGTGTTTTAATTCAACCACGAAGAATTGTTGAAGTACACGCTTCCACAGAAGGGTTGATAACTAATTTGAATATTCAAAGTGGTGATAGTGTTAATGAGGATACTATTTTAGCAACTATTCAGCAATCGACTTTAGAACAAAGAATTGCTCAGGAAAGACAAAAACTAGCGAACTTGATTAGTCAAAATCAAGATGTAGTGTCTGGAGATCAAATAAGAAAGGCTTTAGAATTAGAAAGCCTTGCCAAAGAAAGAAAAAATCTTGAAGAAAGACTTAATCGTGCTGAAATTTGGTCTGTTTTGCGGGGCAAAAATTTAGATTTATTGACGGCTAACCGTGAGAGTTTAAGGACGAGTTTGAAAAATAATCAGACTATTCTTCCTGAGCTTCGAGATAAAAATACCCAAAGTTTAAAGGAAAAGCGTGACGGTTTGATGGAAAGAATCAAACAAATTAAAAATTTACTCCCTACTTTAGAAGAAAGAATTAATCAACGGCGTAATTTGTTAGAAAAGCAATTAATTACTGGGGATGCCCTTCTTAATGCAGAACAAGAATACTTTAATAGTTTGACAGAATTGTCTAATTTAGAAACTCAACTAAGTCAAATTGTCGTGGAGGAGGCGGATGCTCAAAGGCAGTATTTAAGTGGATTGAGTGAGATAGATAATATTAAGTTAAAAATTCAGGAAGTAGAAGTTCAAGAAGCGGATATTCAGAGACAGTATTTAGATGGTTTAAGTACTATTGATGAGTTGAAAACTAAAATCGCCGAAATCAGCATTCGAGAAGCAAGATTGGCTCAGGAGATTTTTGAAAAGTCTTTGGACGGGAAAAATCGAATTGAAGAAGTAAGACGACAAATCGCCCAATTAGAGAAGGAGTTAGCTGATAAAAGTAAAATTACCAGTGAGTATAATGGTCGTGTTTTAGAGGTTAGTGTTGTACCCGGACAACTGATTAATGCTGGTACTCGCTTAGGCGCGATCGAAATTGAGGATGATAACCAACAGTTAGTAAGTGTAGTTTATTTTGCCGATAAGGATGGAAAACAAATTAAAGAGGGAATGCAAGTGCAAGTTACTCCCAGTTTAGTCAAACGAGAACGTTATGGCGGTATTGTGGGTACTGTGACGAAGGTTTCTACTTTTCCCGTGACTTTAAACGATATGAAAACAATTATCGGAAGTGAAGATATTGCTAAACACTTGGGGGAAAGCCTAGGGGGAAAAGCCCCAATTCAAGTTTTTGCCGATTTAGAAACTGATCCAAATACAATCAGTGGTTATCGATGGTCTTCTTCTGATGGTCCTGCTTTGGAAATTTCTTCGGGAACTACCACGGAAGTGAGAGTTAAAGTAGGTGAGGTAGCTCCTATTTCTTACATAATTCCAATGTTTCGCTCCATCACAGGTATTTATTAAGCTAGTTTCCATTCAAACTATACTAAAACTTTTATCAAATAAGGTCTTTATCTATGTCTGTCGGTTTTATTAACAAACTATTATGGGGAAAACAAACGGGACGAGTGAAAACACCAACTCTGTTACAAATGGAAGCGGTGGAATGTGGGGCTGTTTGTTTGGGAATTATTTTAGGTTATTATGGTCGAATAGTGCCGTTAACAGAATTGCGTCGTGAATGTGGAGTTTCTCGAGATGGTAGTAAAGCTTCTAATGTCTTAAAAGCCGCAAGACTCTACGAGCTGGAAGCAAAGGGATTTAAGAAGTCGTTGGAAGAAGTACAAACACTTGAGTCTCCTTTTATTGTTTTTTGGAATTTTAATCACTTTGTTGTGGTTGAAGGTTTTGGGAAGGATCGAGTCTATCTCAATGATCCCGCCACAGGTCCTAGAAGCATTTCCTTCGATGAATTTGATCAGGCTTATACAGGAATTGTTTTAATACTGCGTAAAGGAGAAAATTTTCGCAAGGGAGGAAGAAAAAAAGGGATTATTTCCTCCTTGGGTTATCGACTATCAAATTCAAAACAAGCGATCGTATTATGTTTACTGGCGGGATTACTTTTAACTATTCCCCGTTTAGCCGTTCCGGCATTCACACAAGTTTTTATCGACGAAATTTTAGTACAAAATCGCCTTGACTGGTTAAGACCTTTGGTTTTAATCATGATTATTACTTCTTTATTAATTGGTTTTTTGGCTCGAATCAGATTGCTCTATTTAAGGCGGTTGATGGTCAAATTATCTATCACTATGTCGGGACAGTTTTTGTGGCACACTTTGCGTTTACCTGTAAGTTTTTATGCTCAACGTTTTGCCGGGGAAATTAGTGGTAGAGCGGAATTAAATGATAAGGTTGCGGATGTTTTATCTGGTCGTCTTGCCACGACAGCTATTGATACGGTAATGATGGTGTTTTATGCCATTATTATGTTTCTTTACGATTGGGTTTTAACTCTGATTGCCATTGCTTTTGCGGCTCTTAATTTTATTGCTTTACGTTCTTTATCTCGCAACAGGGTTGATGCTAATATCCGAGTTTCTCAGGAAACGGGAAAGGTTGAAGGAACTGCTATCGGCGGTATTCAAACCATTGAAACCATTAAAGCTAGTGGTTTAGAGTCAGATCTTTTTTCTAAATTTGCTGGTTATTACGCTAAGTTGATTAACGCACAACAAGAAGTGGGTTTGCCGACGACAATTCTCACGGCATTGCCAAAAATATTAACTTCTTTGGCGATCGCATCTATTTTGATATTTGGTGGCTTAAGAGTAATTAATGGTAATCTAAGTATCGGGATGCTAATTTCCTATCAATTATTCACCAAAGAGTTTCTTACTCCTGTGAATAATTTAGTTAATTTTGGTAGTACCTTACAAGATTTAGAAGCGGATCTTAATCGTCTCGATGATGTTTTGGAAAATCCCGTCGATCCTGAAGCCGAACGTCAAAACAATAGCGAAGATGCCATCAATCAATCTCTATTCCGCTTACAAGGTTATGTAGAATTAAGAAATTTAACCTTTGGTTATAATCGGTTAGACGAACCATTAATTAGCGATTTGAATTTAACTTTAAAACCGGGGGAAAGAGTTGCCTTAGTCGGGGGGAGCGGTTCAGGAAAATCTACTGTCGCTAAATTGATCACAGGTTTATACGAGTCTTGGGGTGGTGATATACTCTTAGATGGTATTCCCCGTCACGAAATACCCCGTTCGGTTTTGTCTAATTCATTGGCAATGGTAGAGCAAGAAATTTTCCTCTTTGCAGGAACAGTGCGGGAAAACTTGACTTTATGGGATTCCACTGTACCCGAAGAAGATATTATTCGAGCCTGTCAAGATGCGGCAATTCATGACCTCATTTTAAATATGCCGGGGGGCTATAATGCTCAACTGGCAGAAGGGGGAATGAACCTTAGTGGGGGACAAAGGCAACGTTTGGAAATTGCAAGGGCGTTAGTGAGAAATCCCTCAATTTTAGTTTTAGATGAAGCTACCAGTGCTTTGGATGCGGAAACGGAGTTAATTATCGATCGCAATTTACGCCGTCGTGGTTGTTCTTGTGTGGTGGTTGCCCATCGTCTCAGTACCATCAGAGATTGTGATGAAATTATTGTTTTAGCTCGTGGCAAGGTGGTACAAAGGGGCAGACATGAAGAATTAAGAGCTACTCCCGGATTATATACTCGTTTAGTTGGTTCTCAAAAGGAGGATTCTTAAAGCTATGAATTCATTGGAAGTTAATCAGGCTATTAAAGGCAATGATCCTTTATTGCTCAACGATTCTCAAGTGCTATGGATTGTCAAAAGTGGCTCTTTAGTGGTGCATTCTACTTTACTTGAGGATAATCAAGCTAAAGGTAATCGCCGTTATTTATTTACCGTTGGTTCTGGGGAAGCCTTATTTGGTATTTCCTTGAATACGGGAGAAAATACTGGGGAAACAAGGGGGATTTTAGCGGTTGCCTTGGAAGAAACCCAACTGGAAAAGTTAACTCTGACAGATTTAGTCAGGAAAATTAAAGAAGGTGATCAAGATGCGATCGCACTTTTAGAAAGATGGATCTCTCATTTGGGTAACTGGTTGGGGGAAAATCCTTTAGAGGATCAAATTCCCCTTAATCCCTTAACCGCCAAAGGCACTCATTATCTATCCTTGTTAAAAGGACAAGGTTTAATTTCTCCCGCTCCAGAAGATCAAAAGGTATCTTGGGTTTCCATTCGTGAGGGAAAAACCCACTGGATGGGATCAGACGATTTATCCTTAGACTCATCATCTCCTCCTATTCCTTTGGCAGGAAATATCTGGCTAAAAGCATCGGCACTGGTAGAAGTTTATACGACTACTATCACCGAATTAGAAAACACCGAAGATCTTGTTTCGGCATTACAGAAATTACATTCTTACTTCTTTGAGTATTTTAATCGCATTGAAGAAAAACAAATAAATGCGGAGTTTAATCGTTTCCAAGAGCGAAAGCGTTTAAACCGACAAATGCTTGAGGGTTCAATGAGCGAATTAGCTGAAGTTTTAGATCCTCAAACCATGAGCTTTTTCCAAGAGGGGAACGATCTTTTAGTTGCCGTTGGAGCAGTAGGCAGAGCTATGGATATTACCATTCGCCCCCCCGGAAAATCGGAAGATTTAGAGCGAGTTCGAGATCCCTTGGATGCCATCGCCCGTGCCTCTCAATTTCGTACCCGTCGAGTTTTGTTAGTGGGAAAATGGTGGAAACAAGAGCATGGTCCATTATTGGGCTACTGGGGGGAAAATAACCGTCCTATTGCACTACTTCCAGATTCTAGGAATAATTATTTCCTCTTTGATCCTCAATCTCAAAACAAAATCCCTTTAAATCAAGAGGCGATCGAACAAATTAGCAATGAAGCCTATATGTTTTATCGTCCTTTTCCATCCTCCATCTCCAATGTATTAGAGGTATTTGGTTTTGGAATCAAAGGATACGAAAACGATCTAATTGCCATCTTCGTCTTTGGCATAATCGGAACTCTGTTGGGAATGGTGACACCCCAAGCCACTGCTATCTTAGTTAATAGTGCCATCCCAGACAGTGATCAAGTATTATTATTTCAGTTAGGCTTAGGCTTATTTGCCGCATCTTTGGGAGAAGGAAGTTTTCAACTAGCTCAATCTATTGTCAGCCTAAGAGTAGAAAGTGCCGCCGATGCTACATTACAACCAGCCATTTGGAATCGACTTCTTAACCTAAGCCCCGGATTTTTCCGCAACTTCTCATCCGGAGATCTAGTTAAAAGAATTTTAGCCGTAGGGCAAATCCGTAGTCAGTTGAGTGGTGCTACTCAAAGAAGTCTTTTAAGTGGTATTTTTGCCCTTTTAAATTTAGTCTTAATGTTCGTTTACAGCATCCAATTAGCTTGGGTAGGATTGATTTTGAGTATAATTGTAATTGTAGTTACCATTATCTCCAGTCGTTTATTAGTACGCAAACAAAGAGAACAAGAAGAAATTGACGGGGAAATTAATAGTCTTACCGTTGAATTGATTAATGGAGTTTCTAAATTAAGAGTAGCCGCCGCCGAAGAAAGAGGATTTGCCGCTTGGGGGAAACAATACTCTCAAAGAATGAAATTACAATCAGGTATTAAAAAAATTAACGACAGCATTTCTGTTTTTAATGAAGTATTACCCTTAATTAGCTCTATTTTATTATTCTGGTACGCCATACTATTTATTCAAATTGCCATTCTCAAACAAAACCCCAGTGGATTAAACCCCGGTACATTTCTCGCTTTTAACGCCGCTTTTGCTATTTTTATTGCAGGTGTAACAGACTTAAGTAATGTATTCACAGATATTTTAGAAATAGTTCCCCTATGGGAAAGAGCCAAACCTATTATCACCACAAAATTAGAATCAGATATTACCAAAGCCGATCCCGGACGTTTAACTGGTGCGATTTATTTGGATCATATTACCTTTCGTTATCGGGAAGACGGCCCCTTAATTCTCGACAATGTTTCCATCGAAGCTAAACCGGGAGAATTTATCGCCCTCGTTGGACCTTCTGGAAGTGGGAAATCAACAGTATTTCGTCTTTTGTTAGGCTTTGAAACTCCCATATCTGGTACTATTTATTACGATGGGCAAGACTTAGCTGGACTTAATATTCAGACACTAAGAAGACAATTAGGAGTTGTTTTACAAAATGTTCGCATTGCCGCATCTCCCATTTTTGACAGTATTGCTTCTGGCGCTCTAATTTCTCTTGACGAAGCGTGGGAGGCAGCGAGAAAATCAGGATTTGCCGAAGATATTGAGCAAATGCCCATGGGAATGCACACTATGATTAGTGAAGGGGGAACAAACCTTTCAGGGGGGCAACGGCAAAGACTTTTAATTGCAAGGGCTTTGGTTTCCAACCCGAAAATTATTATTATGGATGAAGCCACCAGTGCTTTAGATAACCGCACTCAAGCCATTGTTACAGAAAGTTTAGATCGTCTTAATGCTACTCGAATCGTCATTGCTCACCGTCTGAGTACCATTCGTAACGCCGATCGCATCTATGTCATTGAAGCAGGAAGAGTGGTTCAAGTAGGAAACTTTGATGAATTAGTAAAACAAGAAGGCTTATTCGCTCGATTAGTGGCAAGGCAATTAGATTAACAATTAAGGCGGTTTCCAAGAAAGAATTTACCAATCTTCCTTATAATTCCCCCTTTGTGTTTTGGGGGGTTAGGGGGGATCATGCAGGTATATTTATTATTAGAAATCACCGAAGAATTAAGAATCAAGAATTAATATCTGATGTTACGCAAAAACAGAATTAATTTTCGATAGTCGAACATTTTTGAGGGTTTATCTTGAAACAAAAAAGCAATAAAAAATATCCCCTAAAAACTAACGATTAGGGGATATACCTTAATTTATAAGGACTTTTACGAATCATCCCACGCTGATTTGTGTTAGATTTTTGATAGAAAATACAGCATGGGGCTTTTGGCCAATTAAGCTAACTCCTGAATCTCCGACTCCGATCCTAACCAAAACACTTTTTCAGCAGATCCTACTTAATATTAGTATTGGGGGATACCACAAGTCAAAGGACAAGAAGCGTATAAAGTACGACGAGTTGCCTTATCATTATCTTGTAACCATCCTAACCATTTTACTTCATTCGGATGAATTCCCTTAGCAGTTAAAATAATAGAACTAAAAAGAATAGAGAATAAGGTTACTCCTAACATACCACTAGACACAAGCACGATGGCACTAGCAGGTAAAACAGACTGTAAAACTACCGCCGCTAAAACTCCCACTGTCATTAAGATTACCACCAACGGAAAGCCCACTACTAAAAAACAAACCGTTAAAGTTAAACTCCATACGAGAAAACTTTTTGTCATAGACAACAAGTAACTATTGTGCCAAGTATTTTGATTGGATATTTGCATTTCTTTTTGCTCCTTCATATTTACGACAACAAACAGACAAAAAACAATATAAAGTTTAGATAAGGTTTCAGTATAAATAACTAGATATGTGTTCCCATATTGTCAGTATAGGCAATGAAAAAAGAAAATGAGGATTTTCTTAATATTTTTTTACATTTATTGTCAAAAAAATGTGCTAACAAATCGCTGATAAGGCTTGGACTCATTGATTTTGAGGGCAACAATTCCCTAATTTAAAAAAATTGTTACATTTATTTATAATTTAAGGATTTTCTCTCAGTTTTGGTCGTCATATTAAGATGAGCAAATAAAAATATAGTCTGGAAAATTTTTTAGTTTAAAGTTTCTTAATAATATGATATAAAACTTGATAGTATAAGAGGAGTAAAAATGGCAAACATAAAATTTATTAAAGAAAATAAGGAAATAGTAGCCGCCGACGGTGCAAATCTACGGGAAAAGGCTTTGCAAAACAATATCGACATATATACATGGCGTGGTAAACTGACTAACTGCGGTGGATATGGTCAATGTGCCACTTGTGTGGTGGAAATAGTGGAAGGAATAGAAAATTTATCCCCGAAAACTGATTTTGAGACGAAAAAATTAAAGAAAAAGCCCGAAAATTATCGTTTAGCCTGTCAAACTTTGGTTAATGGGCCTATTTCTGTTAAGACTAAACCGTAAATTCTATATCTAAGCTAAATCTTGTATGAGAATTTTAAATTAAGTTTTTCCTTTATTCAATACCTTCACCAAAAAAAGACCATAAAAAGCATCTCCTGTCAAATTTTGGTTGCAGGAAAATAATAGACATCTCCACAAATTATTTTTCCGAAGGCTCGTAGTAAGGGCTTTAGCCCTTAAAATGCCTATTGTTGGAGAAGTCTAATGATTTTTCTCTTTTTTGGCTTATTCGGTGAAAGTATTACTTACAGAAATAGATGGACGCAAATTAGTTGGGGAGCATCCCGTTTTTGTAAAAACATACCAAAATTAACGACATATTAAGGGTTTAGACATATTTAAAATGGCTAATTGCAAAATTGGGATGCTCCCAATTAGTTGTGGTGAATCCATGGGAAGCCACTTCTCAAAAATGTTCTCATCAAAAATCTGTGGGTCTAAAACCCTGCCCTTTAGGGCAAAAGAATTATATAGACAACAAAAAGATAAGTTCAGGTGGGCAATACCCACCTTTAAGATATGTTCTTGATTACACTCTTGTTTTAATATAAATCCTCAAACTCAGTAAATAATGCCGTTAAAACTTGATTAGAATATAAAAACCCTTCGGGATCTGTTAAAGTTAATTGTTGATTATTTTCGTTAATTATAACCAAATTATTTTTTAGATAATCCCCCAAACAATCAATAATTTTTGCTTTGATATTGTCTCCAAATTTAGTGGTTAAATTTTGTAAATTAACCCCTTGCTTAAGTCTTAAACCTAGCATTAATGTCTCTAAAAGTTGATCATTTTTAGACAGGGGAGAAGTATCTATTTTTCCTTGATTTTCTCTTAGTTTGTTTACCCATTGAAAATACCCCTGACGGGTACGAGGGCGGGTAAAGCGGATATTATTCATATAACTCGCCGCCCCCATGCCAAAGCCGTAATAAGGCTCATTTAACCAGTAAACGAGGTTATGTCGGCATTGATAGCCGTTTTGAGCATAATTAGAAATTTCATAATGATTGTAATTATGTAACCTGAGTTTTTCTGAGGCTAGACGATACATTATCGCTGTTGTCTCATCCATCGGTAAGGGATTATCTCCTGCTTGATATTTCTTTCCGAATACTGTTGTAGGCTCTAGCACTAAATCATAACAAGAAATATGTTTTGGGGAAAGTGCGATCGCATCTTCTAGGGATTGTTGCCAATAGGTGAGGGTTTGATGGGGTAAACCAGAAATTAAGTCTAAACTCCAATTATCGAAACCTGCTTGATGAATCCAGTCCACTCCTTCATATATATCTTTTATTCTATGGGTTCGACCAGAAAATTCCAATAAATTATCTTGAAAGGCTTGGATTCCTAAACTAACTCGATTTACCCCTAATTTTCGATAACTTTTTAGCTTACTTAAATCAAAAGTAGCAGGATCAATTTCTAAGGAAATTTCAGCATTTCCACTAATACCGAAATAGTCATTTAAAATGGTTAAAATCTTTTCTAAACCATCTATTGCCAATAGGGAAGGAGTACCTCCACCGAAAAAAATAGTATCTAAACATTCGTTATTTAATTTAGGAGTAATGGTAATTTCTTGACAGAGAAAATCCACATATTCTCTTTGCCAGTGAGAATAACTTTTCTCACCATTATCCCCTAAAACAGTCACGGGAAAATCACAATAAAAACATCTTCTACGACAGAAAGGGATGTGTAAATAAGCCGCATTTAAACTCATAATCTAGTTTGCATCTAAGTCTTTAGGTGAGTATAGGCAATTGACAACAGGGGCTTGTTAAATAATATTGACACTCGCCTCCCTAGCAGCATACTTATTCAGAAATCGGGGTCTTGGGATTGATTCGTTATCACTGGTGACAACCGCAGATATAAAACCTAGATCCAACCCCTTGGGGTGTCTGTGAGGTAATGGTTGAGGAACATCAACATCCACCTGAAGTGACAGGATTACAAAATATCCTGTCACTTTTCGTACAATCCGAGCTTGTTTCACCACAAATACCATATAACTAGGGTATCTTGTCTCAGGCGACATAATATATTCCTGTTGAATCGAACAAGCATTTATAGGTGACTTTCTTGACCTAATAGTCTATCAATTTAGAAATGATGGATAAAATGATTCTATAAAGTTGATAATTATACTAACCTGTTCCTCAAAATAAAATTGTTGGACCACTAAGCCAATCTTTAGTTTTTTATATCCTAAACTATCTACATGAGTTTGTCAAGATGTAGAGGTCGCTGTCGCTCCATTTTCTTTGTTGGTTGCCATCCATACTTCGACATTGTGCAAAAAATACGATTATTCTTGTCTTAAGCCACAAAAATAGTTATGGATGCTTTTAACCTGCTACCTGCTACCTCCCATCGACAATTAATTATCTTTTTGCGTAACATCAGTTAAGATCTAACTTTCCTTAAAACAGTGGATTTGTGTTAAGAAAAGTAACGAATAAAACAAAAATCTTGACAAAGGTGACGATATAATATCCATATAAGAGGTTAATCACCACTAAATTAGTGGAGGAGTGAAATATGGACATATCAATAAGTCTCACCCTAGAACAACAATTCAAGTTAGAAGTGTTAAAGGATCAAGTGAAAAATCTAAGTAAAGAACAGGCTCAAGAATATTTAATCGATATGTTTCGACAAATGATGGTTAAAGATAATATGATCAAAAAAATCATGAAAAATGCCTAGACATAGATCAGAGTAAACGAAATTTTAGTTGGGAAGATAATTTGAGTAATGAGGAATGAGTTATGGCAGTCGCCAAGTTGTTTAAGACGCTCAGAACCTGAGTTCGACATAAAATCTTAAGTGATGAAAGGTGTCAGGTATCAGGCGATG
>CAYPDC010000061.1:0-24062 GCA_964409355.1 uncultured Cyanobacterium sp. | reverse complement strand
TTATGAAATTTTCAGTCATATTATAAATCATCCCGCAATGATGCAACGCCCATTTAGTTAGTAAGTTACGTCATGATAGTGCTTTGTATTTACCTTACGAAGGAAAAAACACTAAATGTAAGTATGGTCTAAAAGTCAATCCCTGTCAACTTTCTGATGGGTTTCTACAGTTTAGTAGTATTCAAGGAGATTGGAATTTACAATATTATCAATTACAGGTACTGCATAAAGAGTTTTCTGTGCCTATTAATATAGTCATTATTTTGAAAACTAATCAGAAAACCTGTGAACAAGCTCATGTAATTTTATTCTCTACAGACCTTACTCTCAACGCCAAAAAACTGGTAGAACTTTATTCATTAAGATTTCAAATTGAGTTCAATTTTCGGGATGCAAAACAATTTTGGGGTTTGGAAGATTTTATGAATGTGTCCCAAACAGCGGTTACAAATATGGTGAATTTGGCTTTTTTCATGGTTAATTTTTCCCAAAAAATATTGCAACGTTTTCGTCGTGATTATGTGAATGATTTTAGTCTTTTAGATCTCAAAGCCTTTTACCGTGGCTTTAGATACCTTGATGAGTTGATAAAATTGCTTCGGTCAAAAACCAGAACCAATTTTGATGTCTAAGATTGTAAATCGACTGGCAAACATTGGGGCAATTCATCCTATTTCTTTTGGATAACACTCTGTTTTGTGACCCAAAAAATAAAAAAAATTAATTTCTGTGACAAAAAAATTTGACATAGACGACTTTTTATGATCTTTTTTTGGCGAAGGTATTGTTATACCAATTCACAATTTCAGCGTCAAGAAAAAGAGTTAAAGACTGTTTTTTCGAGGATTTTAAACCACGTCTAACGATGACATTTTTAGCCATTTTTGGGGTAATTTCGGGGCAATCAGAAAAATCAATATCCTCATCAGTCATCGATTCTAGTTTTTCCCAATTAGTCATAGATTTCATTGAAGTAAATTCGTTGCTCATTTTTTGTTGCCTTTCGTGCCGATATAATTCTAATTTTATTACCTATTTCTATGTAAACAACCACAATAGTTCTACCATTTAACAAGCCAATGGCAATAAGGGGAATTATATTGTTATTTTTTTTGTTTCATTTCGTCAAGAAAAAAAATGTGACACATCGTCCGTAGATTAATCGTCAACATCTAATTTAGAATTTAATCTATGGATAAAGTAAAAAAAAATTGCTAGTAGCACTAGGTAAATCTATCAAAATCAAGCGTACTCTTTTGGGAATATCTCAAGAAGAACTCGGATTTCGCTGTGGTCTCGATCGTACTTATATTTCTGGAATAGAAAGAGGCGTTAGAAATCCATCCTTTACAGCTCTTATGGCATTATCTCAAGGGCTAGGACTAACCGTTTCTGAATTATTTTCTGATTTAGAAAAAGAAATTTTTAATATAAATGAAGACAAATAATCTTATTCAAGAAATAAAGTCTAAATTTAAAAAGCCTAACGCAATTCAACTGAAAGTTTTTAATCTTCTCAGCGATCAAAAATGGCACTGTCGAGAATGTGAAGGAAAAAAAATAGCATCTGGACAATACGCAGGAGGAGGAGGAATACAAGGTTTAGAAAGAGGAACAAAAACAAGAGAAGGATTAGTAATTGAAAGTAAAGATGATTTTTGTAATAGTTGCAGTAAACAAACTCGTTGGGATCGTTGCACCGGAGAGATAAAATCCTCAAATGCACCTAGTAACATTTCTGAAAAGTTAACTAAAAAAATATTAGAGTATTATTACTATACAGATATTATTGAGCAAAGAAAAAGACAAAAACATGAATTAGTAATAGATCATCGATTTCCGATGGAAAGATGGGGAAACTTAGAAGAAAAATTAGATATTAGTATCAGTGAAGATCAAATTAAACATACATTTCAGTTGTTAAAAAAAGACGATTCGGGAAATCATAATTTACTCAAATCAAGAGCTTGTGAGCAATGTATAAAAACAGGTAACAGAGGAACACCTTTTGGTATTGAATTTTGGTATGAAGGAAATAGAAAATGGGATGAAAATATACCAGTAAAGGGAAAAGAAGCAGAGCAAGGATGTGTAGGCTGTGGATGGTATAACTTTCAAAAATGGCGTGAAGCCCTAAATAAAAAACTTAATTCTGATTAGCTTTCACTTGATCTAAATAAGGGATTAAAGCATAAGCAATACATTCAGCTAATCTTGGAGGCACTGCATTGCCAATTTGCCACATAGCCTTTTTCATTGTACCTTCAAAAATAAAACTATCAGGAAAACTTTGTAATCTAGCCATTTCTCTAGCCGAAATAACTCGGTTGAGATGTGGATGAATATGTGTACCCCCATGATTTTCTTTGATTGTCATACTAGGTTTACCGGGATATTGACGTTTAAAAGCATCTGCATAGCTATCATATAATGACTCTCCATATCCCACTTTAGCTAATCTTTCCATATATTGAGGTGAGTGACGAGTCCATTCATGATTAATCTCTGGAATTGGCTCATATTCAGGTAAATCAGAAATTACAGATTCAATGGGTTTATATTCATGAGGGAACAATTGTGCTTTGGGATAAGGATTTTTTTGTTTAAATCTATTGGCAATAAAAATTGCTCTAGGGCGAATCTGAGGTACTCCAAAAGATGCAGTTTCTAAAATTGCAACCGAAACAGTATAACCAATTTCTTCAAATGCTTTAAAAATATCTTCTTTAATTGCACCATTTTTCATGGTAAGGATACCTGGCACGTTTTCCATCACAACATACCAAGGATTTATTTCTGAAACAACCCTGATAAATTCTTGGAAAAGATAATTTCTGGGATCATCTTCTTTTCTTCTTCCAGCCACAGAAAAACCTTGACATGGTGGACCTCCAGCAATGAGATGTATTTCAGGTGCCTTGATTTGATTAAGAATTTCTTTTGATCTAAATTTATAAATATCATCGCAAATATGAAAACAGTCAGGAAAATTTCTTTGATATGTAGCGGAAGCAATTTCGTTAATTTCCACACTAATAATTGACTTAAATCCAGCATCTAAAAAACCTTTAGACATTCCACCAGCACCACTAAACAAATCAACAAAATTATAATTTTTCCTCTTTTCTTCAATGTTTATAAAAAGTTTGTAGGGATCATTATCATTATTTTCTAATTCTCTTTGAATACGCTCATATCGTCCTAATTTTGGTTGTTTTTTCTTTTTGACTTCTGTTTGAGGAAATAGCGATAGTTGTTGTATTTGCATTATAAAAAAAATAGTGTAATTAGTGTGACTGATAGTCTTCATTATACCAGATGTTATATTTATTTGGTGAGCAAAAAAGCTCACCAAAACTTCATCTACGCACTAAAATACTTCGCTACAGGATGATAACAGAGGCATCAATGGTGTTTTATATATTCTTTTAATAAATTATTAATTTCTGTTTGATGATCAACCTCATTTTGTTTGTACCAATGTACAATTTCGTCATCGAGAAAAAGAGTTAAAAATTGTTTTTTTGATCCTGTTTTTAAACGATCGAAGTAAGGATTTTTAACTCCTTGAGAAAAATCATAATTATCTCTCATCATTAATACCTCCTATATTGTTTTTCTTCTAATTTATTAGCTTTTCTAGCAGAAATAATACGAATAATTGTGTCATTTTCACGATAACAGTGACAGACGATTAAAACACGAGAATAATCACTCATTCCTAATAAAATAAATCTATCTTCTTGTTGTGAATGATCAGGATCATAAATGACGATCGCACTTTTATCATAAAAAGCCGATTTAGCCTCCTCAAAAGAAACTCCATGCTTTTTGATATTAGTTTGAGCTTTTATCTCATCCCAAGTAAATTCTAACTCATCCATAATTTTTGATGATTTTTGAAATTATTTTTGCACTGAATTTTGTGAATCTTGTAATAGAATATAAAAAAATACTTAAATTTTGAATAGTTTTTATGTTCACACAGTCAACATCACTACTTTTAACAACTGCTTGTCAACAACCTACCCCTTGGCAATGGATGGCTATAGTCGCATTAATTGCCGGTTCAGGTGTTTTAGTGGTTGTCAGCAGTACATCCTTAATTGCTTTAGCAGGTACTTTTGCCACAGTTGCAGTACCTATGATTATCGCAGGTTCAACGGTATCAGAAGTTATTGCTGTAATTACCACAAGTGACTTGTTTATTGTTGCTGGAGGCGTAGAGGCTTTGAGTGGGATAATAGTATCTATTATGGGAATATTGAATTGTCAATAAATTTCTGTCATCAAAGTCTATTCATTTTTATATTATGCTGTCTTGTAGATATTATGCTGTCTTGTAGGGTGGGCAATGCCCACCAAAACCTCACCTAAGCACTAAAATACTTAGCCACAGGATGATAACAGACGATCGCACTTGTGGATTGTTCAGGGTAGATTTGTTCTGACTCATCCATATACATACCAATCCGTTTAGTATCGAGTAAGTCTAATTGTACATACTGATCTTGCATATTCGGACAGGCAGGATAACCAAAACTATATCGTGAGCCTTGATAATGTTGCTGTAACATTTCTCGGATGTTATCGGGTTCAGAATCCCCAAAACCTAACTCACGGCGAATCCTTGCATGACACCATTCCGCCATAGCTTCCGCCGTTTGTACCGCCATACCATGATAATAGAGGTAGTTGGTATATTCATCTTTAGCAAACAGTTTTTGCGCGTATTCTGTGGCAACTTCTCCCACTGTCACCGCTTGGAGAGGGAAAACATCGATTATGCCTGAGTCTTTAGAGGCGAAAAAGTCGGCAATACATAACCTCTTACCAGACTTTTGACGGGGAAATTCAAACTTAGCAATTTCTTCCTTAGCTTCGGGATTTTCAGGGTTATAAATATATAAAGTATTGCCCTGAGATTGACAAGGAAAATAACCATAAATCAAAGTGGGATGTAATAAATTTTCAGCTTTAATTTTTGTTTTCCATTCTTCTAAAAGAGGATAAACTTTTTCTTGTAAAAACTCGTTATATTCCTCTCTCGATTGCCCTTGGGGTTTACGAAATTGCCATTGCCCTGCAAATAGTGCTTGTAAGTCTAAATACCAGAAAAGTTCTTCTAAATTAAAGTCATCAGGAGATAAAATTTTTGTACCCCAAAATGGAGGAGTTGGGCGTTCAATATTAGTATCAACTGCTTCACTTCTTCTGGTATCAATTTCTGTTTTTTCTGACAGGCTTCTAGCCTGTTTTACGTTTTCTTTTTCTTCTCCTGAATCGTCAAAATTACGACCTTTAAACAGATGATTTTCTTCGACAAAATCTCCTAAAAATCCTTCTAAGTTATCCCATTGATTACTTTTTTTAGAGGGCATTAATTTATCCATAAAATGCAAATCAGCAAAGGCATCTTTACCATAAACCACTTTACCTTTATAGGTTTTTTGACAGTCTTCATAGACAAATTTTGGAGTTAATGCCGCCCCCCCTAAGATAACAGGCACGGTGATTCCCTCTTGATTAAATGTCTCTAAATTGTCTTTCATAAAAGCAGTAGATTTTACTAATAAACCACTCATGGCTATACAATCTGCGTTCGATTCACGGTAGGCTTGAATGATGTTTTCTACAGGTTGTTTAATACCTAAATTAATCACTTTATAGCCGTTATTAGACAGAATAATATCGACTAAATTTTTGCCAATATCGTGAACATCTCCTTTCACTGTGGCGATTAAAAATGTGCCTTTGCCACTGCCGTTTGTGTCTGCTTTATCCATAAATGGTTCAAGAAAAGCAACGGCGGCTTTCATGGTTTGTGCTGACTGTAAAACAAAGGGTAATTGCATTTTTCCACTACCAAATAATTCCCCCACAACTTTCATTCCATCTAATAAATAAACGTTGATAATTTCTAAGGGAGGATAGTTTTCTAATGCCAATTTTAAGGCATCTTCTAAGCCGATTCTTTCTCCATCAATGATGTGTTGTTTTAACCTTTCTTCGATGGGTAAATCTGCTACATTTTGCTTAATGCTTTTAGTAGTTTTACCTTCAAATAATGTGGTTAATTTTCCTAATGGATCATAAGTACAAATATCGCCGTCAAATTCTCTTTTATCATAGATTAAATCAGTGCAAATTTTAAGGGCTTCTTCGTCTATTTTTGCCAATGGTAATATTTTACTAGCAGATACGATCGCACCGTCCATTCCTACTTGCATGGCTTCGTGGAGAAACACGGAGTTTAACACCTGTCTCGCCGCAGGATTCAACCCAAAGGAGATATTCGACACCCCTAACATAAAATGACATTCGGGAAGCATTGCATGGATGCGTTGGATAGATTCGATCGTCGCTTTTCCGTTTTCTCTGTCTTCCTCAATCCCCGTAGAAATGGGCAAAGCAAGGGTATCAAAAAAGATTTCATGGGCGGGAATACCGAATTTCAGAGCATCATTATAGGCACGTTGGGCAATTTCCACCTTTTTATCCGCAGTGCGCGCCATACCTTCCTCATCGATTGTACCAATAACGATTCCTGCACCGTATTCCTTAGCTAATTCCAACACCTTGAAAAATCGTTCTTCTCCGTCTTCATAGTTGGTAGAGTTGAGGATACATTTACCCCCAGCCACTTTCAAACCTGCCTCCATTTTTTGCCACTCGGTGGAGTCCAACATCAAGGGGAGGGTAACGTTATTCACGAGACGAGAAGCTAATTGGTGCATATCTTTCACCCCGTCGCGCCCCACATAATCCACGTTAACATCGAGGATGTGTGCGCCTTCCTTTACTTGGGCTTTGGCGAGGGAGATTAAACCATCCCAATCTTCGGCGTTGAGTAAATCACGGCATTTTTTCGAGCCACTGGCGTTGAGTCTTTCCCCCACAATCAAGAAGGAGTTGTCTTGATGATAGGTTTGGGTGGTGTAAATAGAAGCCGCCGAAGGCTCATAATGATATTGTCTTTCTTTTGGTTTTAATGTACTAGCGATTTCTGCTAAGGCTCGAATATGCTCGTAACGGGTTCCGCAACACCCGCCGATAATTTGAACCCCTAAGTCTTCGATAAAGTGCATTAATGCCATGCGTAGCTCGATCGGTGTCAAACGATAATGAGCTTGTCCGCCTACGTTTTCGGGTAATCCAGCGTTAGGCACACAGGAAACGATGAAGGGAGAGTTTTCGCTTAAATATTTGATGTGGGGTTTCATCAAATCAGGTCCAGTGGCGCAGTTTAGCCCCATAATATCGATAGGATAGCGCTCTAAAATGGCTAGGGCGGCGTTAATTTCTGTACCCACTAACATTGTACCCATTGTTTCCATTGTCACGGATACCATGAGGGGGAGTCTTTCTCCTTTTTCCTTAAATACTTCTTCAATGGCATTAAGGGCGGCTTTGATTTGTAAGACATCCTGACAGGTTTCCACTAATAATAAGTCAACACCACCATCGTATAAGCCTTGTACTTGAGTTACATAGGCGTTTTTAAGGGTGTCGTAGTCGATATGTCCTAATGTTGGTAACTTTGTACCCGGTCCCATACTTCCAGCCACGAAACGGGGTTTTTCGGGAGTAGAGTATTCCTCTGTTAATCGTTTAGCAAGTTGGGCGGCGGTTTTATTTAATTCATAGGATCGATCGGCTAGATCATATTCTGCTAAAACTAAAGGAGTACCCCCAAAGGTGTCGGTTTCGATGACATCTGCCCCTGCTTCCAAAAATCCTCGATGCACGGTTTCCACTGCTTCGGGTTTAGTATAGACTAAATACTCGTTACAGCCTTCGTATTCTGCACCGCCAAAGTCTTCTGCGGTGAGGTTTTGCACTTGCAGATTTGTACCCATCGCACCATCAAATACTAGCACGGGTCGATCGTCGCTGTGTAGTCTTTCTAAAAATCGGCTTTTCATAGAGTGATTGAGTTTATGAGAAGTTCTATAAAGTTATGTTAATTAACTACTTTAGCTTATTTAAGAGCGATGATATATATTGTTTATTAGTAGTCAATAAATAAAATTGTTTATATGAAATATCCTATTACGATGTATCAAGATGAAGATGGATGGTATGTTGTGGAATGTCCTATTATACCGGGTTGTTTAAGTCAAGGAGAAACTAAAGAAGAAACTATCTCTAATATACAAGAGGCGATCGAACTTTGCTTAGAAGTCAGACAAGAAAAGGGATTACCTTTAACTATAGATTATTTCGAGTTAGAGGTTTGTGCTTAAATGGGTAAAATACCACAAATTTCTGGGGATGAAGCGGTTAAAATATTTAGAAAATTAGGGTGGAATTATCACGACAAAAAGGTAGTCACATGATTATGGCAAAATCAGGTTCAATTTATACTTTATCTATTCCTAAACAACGGGTTTTAGCACCCGGATTATTGAGAGATTTGATCAAAAAAGCTGATATTTCTCTCGATGATTTTATTAAGTTATTGTGATTTAGATGTCAAAAAAATAATTGAAAGCAAAGAAACCAGAATAAGTGCGATCGCACCCTGCCACTTCTCGATCGAACCTGATGTATCTGGTCATAGTTTTAAGAAAAGTAACATTATGTTAAGAAATATTAAAAAATAAAAAAGTGAAAAAAATTATTAATTCCCCTGATTGAAAACCAATAAAATAACACCTTGCAACTAACTAAAAGACAAAATTCTTAAAAAATAAATTCCCATAACTTAAACCATTACAGATAAAGAGTTATAGTCAATTATCAAGGCAAATTATTAAAAATAGTATTCCTTTGCCTAAAACCATCATTAAATATAACATTAATTCATATTTAATCAGGAAAAAATCAAAAATTTTTCATGGCATTGATCATGTTTGATTCCCTCAAAACCCTTCGTTAAAGTAGATACATACAAAATCAATCAACCTTTTGGAGGTTAATAACATGAGTCAACAAGATCATAATAAAGGACAAAATGATGGTGCTAAAGGCAAAGGCTACTGGAATTCAGGTAGCGACATTGCTTCTCAAATCTGCAGAAGTAGTAAAGTAACTAAAAAAGCCCAAAAAGACTACTACAAAGGCTATCAGAATGGGCAGAAAAACAAATCCTAATCTTAATTAACCATTCTTGGTTAGGGTATTTACCTTAACTGATGATGCTTGAGTATAACTTTTATATTTCCTCTCACTTTCGGGTGTGAGGATTTTTTTATTTTTTTGCTAGTTCTAGTTTTATATTTTTATATAAGTTCTCTATTTTCTGAGACATTTCTTTATGCTTTAAGTTATTAAATGCTTTATAAGATTCTTGAACATAATAATTTGCTTTTGTTAATAATTCTTGATCATTATTTTTCTCCCATCTTTCAAAACAATAATTAGCATATTTATAATATAATTTATATAAAAATAAGTTTATCTTTGCACCTTTAGATTTTTTTACTTCCCTAATAGCTTCATCATAGAAATTAATTTTTTTATTGTCATCTGTACCTAAATCTCCTTGAATTTCAGCATACAAAGCTCTTATTAAAGGCGATTTATATTGCTCATCTATTGATTCATATTTCTTATTTATTGATTGATATTCATCATTATTTGTCTCTTTATATATTTGCATCAAAAACACATAGCAAATAGTAACACTATGAGGGTCTAAATTTTCGTTAAATAAATCAATAGCATTCTTCATCTCTTCTTCGCCAAAATCACCTATTCTATTCTTAACTGTTAATTTACATTTACTTCTTCCTATTAAAGATAAAATTTTCGCTTTTAAAATAGGTAAATATATCTTTTTTTCTTCCGCTTCATCCAATAATTTAAGACCAATGCTAGAATACTTTAAACTATTTTTATAATTATCTAATTCAAGTTCTATTTTTGCACTATTAATACAATAATTAATTTTAAAATAATAAAATTCTTTTTCTAATTTATCAGCGTTAATTAAGTCGTTTGGCTTAATTATTTCAATATGTTTTTGTAAACTTTTACAATACTTTTTTATTTTCTTTAATTCTTGTTTAGCCCTATCCGTTTGACAGTTATAAAAATAACAAAGAGACAGAATAATTAGGGCATAAGGATAAATTCTTATATATTCTTTGCAATCAAAATTGTTTCGATAATTCTCTTTATTTTTTAGGACTAATGAAATTAATTCCTCTAACTTTGATATTCCTGAATCAAATTTATTTTTATAATAACAGCACAAGCCAATAACACCTTGATTATATAATGAATCAAAATTATTTTCATCTAACTGATTTTGACACTGTTCATAACATTCAATTAATTTGTCAGATAATCCATAACGCCGTGCATATATAAATAGTTTTTTATCTAATAATTGGTCATCAAGAGTTTTAAAGTCCTTTGTTAAAAGTTGCCAAGCATCCTTATATTTCTTAATCTCACAATAACAGTCAAATGCAGTAAAAACTATTTGTAAATCATTCTCTGTTAACTGATTAGTATCAGGAATGTTATCATATTTATCCTCTAAATATTCTGCTAATTTGGTAGTATGTTCTTTACGCTCTAAAGAATCGGTAAATTTACTTTTAGCTTCTCTACCTATAAAAAAAGGTAAAGAATAACAATCATTTTCTTTTTTGATAAGGCATCTATTTTCTAAATTTTCAATATATTTGTCCTTATCAGGATCAGACTCGTCTGTAAGTTCAGAGATAAAATTATATAATAACGTTTGATCAACGATACTTAAAGGAACTTGATAAGTGTATAAAAGTGACATTCTACAGAGCAATTTATAGCTAATTGTATCTTTTCCTAGTATATCTAATTCATTTTTAATGATTGTTTGTAATGGTTCGGGTATGAGATAACCCCGATTTTTATATTGATCAATAAAATTTAAAATAGTATCACCACTTTTTATTTTATCTTTTAGCAAATCATCGTGTAAATATTTTTCTAAACTCTTAAAATTTTTATTTTTACTCTTTTCTACATAGTATTTAAGAGCGACGAAACTGCCATCATTCACTTCATGAATAATTTTTAATAACTTTTTATCAATATCGCTTAATTTAATTTTTTCTTTTTGATAATAGTTGAGCCAATCTTGGAAACTTAAACCATGAAATGAATAATAATAGATAGGAAGATCATTTAAATTTAATTTTTGCTTTGCCGTTAAAATAATTGTGGGAAAATTATTGAACTTTTTTTCTTTGTTCTTTATTTCTTGAGATATTGGTAGTTTATATAAATATTGTATTGCAACCAAATCAGCCCCTTTTTTAAAATTACCATTCTCATCCAATAAACAATCTATATTAGATATTAATAATCCATATTCTTTAAATATATTTTCTTTTAGGTAAGTATTTTTTAGTCTAGTTTTTTCGTTGGGTGTTAAGGTCTTATCGTCATTTGGTTTTTTATTAGTATTACTTTTTATTTTGTTAGCTAATAGTAATTCAAATATTGTTTGATCCTTATTAGCCTTCAGAATAATTTTTTCATCTTTACAGAAATTATTAATAAGATATTGTTCAGCAAAATATTCTTTTCCACTTCCATCTAATCCATATATTAAGTAAATATCTTTTCTCTTGTCTTTATCTGCTGATTGCTCAAATCCATCGAATGTTTTCTTCGTTATAAATAAATCAAAACATTTCTCCATTTCTTGATCAACATATTTTTTCAAATTATCAAAAAAGTTTATGTTTTCTTCCCCTATAGGTAGTATTCTAGTGTTAATATTAAAAATATTTTTAGGAACATTAATTTTTAAATTAAAGTATTTTTCTTGTATATTTTTCTTTTCCTTTTCTTGAATAAGAATAAAAAAAGGCTCTTTATTAGGGCAAAATTTACGGATTCGGTAAAATGTTTCAATACAATTCTTGACATTTATCTGAATCTCATGTTTGAGTATGATTTCTTGTACTTCTATAATTTCTCGTACTCTATTAACTATTGTTTTAAGTTCTTTGTTCGTAATTCCTAGACAATCGTCATCATAACCAACTGTACTTAAGATATTATGTGTTTGATCTAATTGCAATAAAGCTCCATTATCTTCAAAAGTACCTTGATAGTAAATTATAAGCATTCGGATAAAATCGAATATGATGGGGGAAATTGTCTCAACCGTATCTGGTGTCCTAGTCATAGTATAAGTTTAAATTATAGAAATAAGTTAATTATATTAATTAAACAAAACTAAATTTTCTTGAAATTACTTTTTGATTACTTAGCAATAAGAAATAGCTTTCCCCAACCAACAAAACTATTTGTATTCAAGCATTCCTCAATAATGTAACGCCGCCAAATTCATAAATTATGATTCCCGAAACTAAAGTTCTTTTTAGTTAAGCGTTACAGAAAATTCTATCACAGAAAAATCAAAAAAGTCTAAATAATGACTGAAATTCTCACTTAGTAAAGAATTGGCAGTTAATTTGTGAAAGAATACACAACAAATTTCATGGTACTTGTCAAGGTTTTTTAACGCAATTAGATTAAGAATATGAACCTTCACAAATGAATAATATGAAAAACAACAACCGATTTTTGAGTGCTCTTATTGGTTTAATGGTTAGTGTTCCTGCCATCACCAATATCGATGTTCTCACTAAACCCGCATTAGCTTCTGTGTATTGCCAATGCGTCACTTATATGAAAAATGTATTGCGCATTAGTGGCAGTACGGGCAACGCCCACGAGTGGGATACATACCTTGCCCGAAATGGTTGGGTAGAATCTCGCCCAATGCAGGGTTCTATCGTTGTAATGGAGCGAAATTATCGAGGGGCAGACCCCGTAGCAGGTCATGTAGGATTCCTGCGAGGAATTGATACTTCTGGCAGACCTAATGTTCGAGGCTCAAACCAAGGAGGAAATCGCTCTACTGAAGCGGGATGTAACAATGTCTCTAATGTTACATTTGGTAGCTCTGTCGTGAATAACGGTGCTATCAGCTTCTGGACAAGAGATGACGGTAGTCGCACGATTCGCCCCAAAGGTAGTAATATCAATCTTTTTCGTGGGCAATCCTTTGTCAGTGGCAATGGCTATCGTTTTGTATTTCAAAATGATCAAAACGTAGTATTCTATCATCCAAACGGCACTCCTCTCTGGGCAACAGGCACTGATAACACTGGTGCTGACCGCCTCTCTATCCAGTCAGATGGAAATTTAGTGCTTTATCGTGGCAATACGGCTTTATGGGCTAGTAACACATCAGGCAGAATGGGGAGTTCTCTTGTAGTTCAAGGGGATGGAAATTTGGTTCTCTATACACCCCAAAATCAACCTATCTGGGCATCTAACACAAGTGGTGGACGTAGTTCTGGCAACTTCAATGCCAAAGCTCGTTGGGGCTGGTAATACCTATTAAACAAAGGGGGGCTATGTCCCCCTCTACTCTATTTTGGAGGTGCTTACTTATGTTGAAAATATCTCTTATTATTTCTTTTTCTTTATCCTTATCTCAGTCATTATTTTTAAAAACTAATGCTCAAATAGTTAATGAGGAATACAATAGCACAGTATCTAATGAAAATCAATCTACTTCTACCTATTCGGTAGAAAACACAAATTCTAGCAATATTGTACCTAATACAACCCCCATAGAAAATACGATTCCCTCTAGCTCTAATAACTTTGTACCTACTAATACAACATCCACTTTTTCCTCTAGTACTTTCCCTCATAATAATAGTAATATTAGTGGCTCTGGTTTCGGCGTAAATGCTTACAGTTATTCCTATTCCCAACCCCCCTGTGGCTTCTCGATAGGTGGAGGGTATAAGGGCTATGGTAACAGCCAGAACAATAACGAGGGCGAAGGCTATCTCCAAATAGGTTGGAGTAGTAATCCTTGTATAGATCAGTTAGAGATTGAAGCAATGAGACAAGTGAATGAAACAGAGCGAATTAAAATCATAGGTCAAACTACTATTATTAACACTTGTATCACAAGTCGTGTAACTGCCTTGCAACAAAACATCAACCCTGATTTAGTTTGTAAGATACAGGACTTACACTTTGACAATAAATAATAATTAAAAATTTAATCCAATCAATCCAATGAAAAACTTTACCCCCACCATAATACAAGCAAACCGCTATTGTAATGATGAACCTTTAATCGGTTTTATAGACTCTGATCCCCTTTACGCTACTGATGATACTCCTTATTATCCTTATTTACCCTCCCATGATGAAATCATCAAAAACTTAGACAATTTTGCTGTTAATTTGAAAGACTTAATCTGTAAACAATTCATATTGTCCATGCCTTACGACAGGATTGACTGTAACCCCAAAGAATACAGATTGGTAAACACATTACAAAGTCTTGAGACGACATTAGTTACATTTTGGTTAATCAAAAAAGAGGGTATAAAAAACGCTAATAGTTATTACACAATCCAACCAAATTCAGAACTCGAATTATTGAGTGAATTTGCAAATAAAAATAACTTAAAATCCAATAGTTTCATTATAAATGGTGGGTTTTTTATCACTCCCAAGTTAATTTATAGCAATAAAAATAAATCTAAAAATTGGGCTTTTGAAACAAGATACCCCGATTTTAGACTTCCAGTTAATCTCTCTCCCTATTATGGCTTTTATTATGTTAGAAATAAAGATGATATTTATTCGACATTCCAAGATTTTGGTAATCGTGGATGTGTGGTAATTACTGAAGATAATAATATCTCATTAATTTCTAGTTTAGATATTTCTGAATATAGTGTATCTTTTGATAATCAAGACTATTTTAATATTACGGAAAAAGAGATTAATAATCTATCTTTTAATTCTCCTATTACTTTAATAACTTCTGCGTGTGAAACAGCTAAAAATTTAGAGTTATCTAAGATAATTAAATCATCGGCTTGGGAGGATAAATGTTGGGAAAGTTATAACGAAATTATTAATAATAATAAAGTTAATATTTTTATCACTAATAGAGGAAATGGTATTCATCCAGAAGACTTCATAGCTGAAATTTGGGAAGACAAAATGCCCTTAATAAATTTTGGTAATATTCTTTCTTTTGACAAAGAGTTTTTTGCTAATAAGTGGGGAAATATTGATACTTTTAAAACTCATTATTTAGGTGAAAGAGTATATATTAAGCCCAAATTATACGGAACTTTAGCTAATGCTAAATCTATTTACTCTTTATCTATTCCTCTCATCCAAAATGGGGTTAATTTAGTAGAAGGTGATTCTGCCCAATCTATTATGAATTATATCGATAACATTGAGTTAACTCACCCGAATTGGCAATTAAGTCAAGAGGCGATTCCCTTGTCTCCGTTTAAGAGAGTACCCACCCATCTTCTTATTGAAACCTCTAATTATTTCGGAGGAATATTGTTTAATGGAAGGTACGAAAAAAGTCTAGGAGCGTGTTTGTTAGATGAAATAAATATTATTAATTTAATTCAGAATAAATTAGACGTTTTACCATCATCTGAAAAGATTATTAATTCCGTAAAAATTGATGGTGGTTCTGCCTCAAAAATTGCTTTATGGAGTGAGAATAAACTTACTTTTGGTAATTTACCTGCCCCAGGTTTAAGAAATGGTTTTGGCGATGGAAATAGTAATTTTTATGGAGGAATTGTGTTTGAATTATAACTAAATTTTTGTAAATTTTAATTCTTATTTAAAAGTAGAGTCTAACATCAAGGGTAAGGTAACGTTATTCACGAGACGAGAAGCTAATTGGTGCATATCTTTCACCCCGTCGCGCCCCACATAATCCACGTTAAGCTAAGACGCATTTAATCTGCGGTTTTAAGCTCTAAAACCCTTGCTCTACTGAGTTAAAGGTTACAATGTCAAGGCGTTTTAGCTTAACATCGAGGATGTGTGCGCCTTCTTTTACTTGGGCTTTGGCGAGGGAGATTAAACCATCCCAATCTTCGGCGTTGAGTAAATCACGGCATTTTTTCGAGCCACTGGCGTTGAGTCTTTCCCCCACAATCAAGAAGGAGTTGTCTTGATGATAGGTTTGGGTGGTGTAAATAGAAGCCGCCGAAGGCTCATAATGATATTGTCTTTCTTTTGGTTTTAATGTACTAGCGATTTCTGCTAAGGCTCGAATATGCTCGTAACGGGTTCCGCAACACCCGCCGATAATTTGAACCCCTAAGTCTTCGATAAAGTGCATTAATGCCATGCGTAGCTCGATCGGTGTCAAACGATAATGAGCTTGTCCGCCTACGTTTTCGGGTAATCCAGCGTTAGGCACACAGGAAACGATGAAGGGAGAGTTTTCGCTTAAATATTTGATGTGGGGTTTCATCAAGTCTGGTCCTGTGGCGCAGTTTAGCCCTAAAATATCGATAGGATAAGGCTCAAGGATGGCGATAACGGCGTTAATTTCTGTACCGACTAACATTGTACCCATTGTTTCCATTGTAACGGATACCATGAGGGGAAGTCGATCGTCTTTCTCCTTAAATACTTCTTCAATAGCATTAAGCGCGGCTTTGATTTGTAAGACATCTTGACAGGTTTCCACTAATAATAAGTCCACGCCACCATCGTATAAGCCTTGAATCTGAGTTACATAGGCATTTTTCAGGCTATCATAATCGATATGTCCTAGCGTTGGTAGTTTTGTACCCGGTCCGATACTTCCTGCCACAAAACGGGGTTTTTCGGGGGTTGAGTATTCCTCTGTTAATCTTTTGGCAAGTTGGGCGGCGGTTTTATTTAATTCATAGGATCGATCGGCTAGGTCATATTCTGCTAAAACTAAAGGAGTACCCCCAAAGGTGTCGGTTTCGATGACATCTGCCCCTGCTTCCAAAAATCCTCGATGCACGGTTTCCACTGCTTCGGGTTTAGTATAGACTAAATACTCGTTACAGCCTTCGTATTCTGCACCGCCAAAGTCTTCTGCGGTGAGGTTTTGCACTTGCAGATTTGTACCCATCGCACCATCAAATACTAGCACGGGTCGATCGTCGCTGTGTAGTCTTTCTAAAAATCGGCTTTTCATAGAGTGATTGAGTTTATGAGAAGTTCTATAAAGTTATGTTAATTAACTACTTTAGCTTATTTAAGAGCGATGATTTGATTATTTAATTCCCATCAATGCAATTTTTAAACAATCACAAATACCTTGCCAATCCCGTTTAGATAAATGACCAATATAGATTAAATTATTTGATGATGGTATAGTGACTAAAAAACTCCTAAATATCGATCACCAAAGGTGGCGCTGCGCGATCGAACCTTCAAACCAGCCGATGACCCATCTTGTAAAATATAATCGGTGACTCCTAAATTTTTTGTCTGACTTGTGATTAACCCAATGATGACATCTGGACGATTTTCATGATAAACCGATGGAGAAACGATTACCGAAGGGCGACGTTTAATTCCTTTTACTCCCGGAAAATCAACAGTGATAACATCTCCACTTTTAAATTCCATTTAGTAAATTTCCTCACCTTGATCATCAATATTTTGTAAAGAATAGTTAACAATATCTATTTGATCTTCTTGCGTCCAAGTATCACTATAATTCACAAGGCTAATGTTTTGATTTGTTAAGTCGTTTAATATCATCGTTGCTAGTCGCAATCTTTCATCTAAGGGTAATATCTCTACGACTTCGCTATAAATTTCTTGAATTGTTTTTGTCATAATTTTAATATGTATCACTAATTCTTGTAATTTATACTAACTAATAAATCATAAGCGATGAAGGTCGATCTCTCCGAGATCCGCTTTGCGGCTCGTCGCTGTTTAGTCTTTCTAAAAATCGGCTTTTCTATAGATGATTGAGTTTATGAGAAGTTCTATAAAGTTATGTTAATTAACAAATGACCGCTTATTTGAGGGCGATGATTGGATAAGATATAGATTCATTTTCGATAGTGATAACGACAACTAACTATTCTGATATAATCGTCTTTGACTTCATAAACTAAACGATGCTCTTGAGTAATACGTCTTGACCAAAAACCTGATAGATTAAAGCGTAACATTTCAGGTTTGCCTTTTCCTGTGAAGGGATTAATAGGCAATGTTTCGATTAATTCCATAATTTTTAAAGCCATTCGCTTATCTTGTTGAATCCACCATTTCAAGTCTTCAATAGCTTGTATATCAAGTAGAATATTTCTCATCCCATTAACTCATTTTTCACTTGTTGCCATGGGGTAGCGGAGTCTGGAGTGCGTTCGACTGCTTGTAGTAATTTTTCTGCGTTGACGGGATTACTCAACAAATATAACGTTTCTACCATGCTATTATAATCTTCTTCCGAAAGTACGATCGCCCTTACAGAGTCAGATAATTGAAGGCACACTGGTTGATGTTTTTCGTTAATTTCATCGATAACGGTGGTTAAATTTTCCTTGAGATGACGATGATCAATTATTTGCATTGTTAAACATTTAATCTTTATTGTGATAATAACTTATTCCATCGGTGAATAGTTAATAAAGTTTAAAATGTCGAAGTTCGATCGCACTCTGTGGAGTCTGTCTAAAAATCAGCTTTTCATAGATAATTGAGTTTATGAGAAGTTCTATAAAGTTATGTATATTAACAAATGATCGCTTATTTAAGGGCGATGATAAGTTAAAATAATTGTGATACCTTTTCTGTATAAATTTTAAGTTAGAATCAAAGTAAATGTTTAAAGTAAGATAAATTATGCAAGGAATTGATTTTGTTATCGATGAAAGAGGAATAAAAAAAGCAGTGTTAATCGACTTGGAAAAATGGGGAGAAGTGTGGGAAGATTTTTACGATATTTTAATTTCTAAACAAAGGGAAGATGAGGAGGAAATTTCTTGGGAAGATTTGAAACAAGAGTTAGATATTAATAATCAATAATTTTTATGATTAAATATCAAATTAAGTTTAAATCATCAAGTGCCAAAGAGTTTAAAAATTTACCATCAAATATTCAGAAACGTATAGGAGAAGTTTTGGAAAAAATAAGAGAAAATCCTCGAATATCTGGGGTAATTAAATTACGAGGAGATGATAAATTATATCGGATTAGAGTAGGAGATTATCGTCTGGTTTTTGAGATTGATGATTCTGAGAAATTAATCAGAATTACCAGAGTTAGACATCGCCAAGATGTTTATAAAAAATAATAAATCATAAGCGACAAAGGTCGATCGCACTCTGTTTAGTCTTTCTAAAAATCGGCTTTTCATAGATAATTGAGTTTATGAGAAGCCCTATAAAGTTATGTTAATTGACAAATGACCGCTTATTTAAGAGCGATGATATATATTGTTTATTAGTAGTTAATAAATAAAATTGTTTATATGAAATATCCTATTACGATGTATTAAGATGAAGATGGATGGTATGTTGTGGAATGTCTTATTATACCGGGTTGTTTAAGTCAAGGGGAAACTAAAGAAGAAGCTATCTCTAATATACAAGAGGCGATCGAACTTTGCTTAGAAGTGAGACAAGAAAAAGGATTACCTTTAACGATAGATTATTTCGAGTTAGAGATTTGATCAAAAAAGCTGATATTTCTCTCGATGATTTTATCAGGTTAATCTAAACCTCTTTTTATAAAGTTATATTAATTAACTATTTGAGCTTATTTAAGAGCGATAGCTCATGGAATATTTACCATTTATAATAATATTTAGTTTATATAAAAAGTAAAAAATGAACACAATTCAAATTCGTAGTAAATTAAAAGAATATATAGATAAATTATCTCCAGACAAATTAACAATAGTGGAAGATTTTTTTCAAAGTTTAGATAGTCAAGAAACTATTGATGCCACTGAAGAATTATTAAATATTCCAGACTTTAAATCTGCTTTTGAAAAGGCAAATCAAGAAATAAAAGAGGGTAAAGTTAAAAATTGGCGTGATATTAGGAATGATGTATAAAGTTCAATTATCTCTTAGTGCCGAAAAGTTTTATGTAAAGTGTGACAAAATTATGGCAAAAAAATTGGCAAAATGCTTTCAAAATTTAGAAGAAAATCCTCGTTTTCATCCTAATATAAAACCCTTAAAGGGTAATTATTCAGATTATTATCGTTATCGAGTGGGAGATTATCGGGTTGTTTATTCCATTGATGATGATACAATTATAGTTAATGTTATTTTAATTGCTCATCGTAGTAAAGTTTATGATTAATCAAGTCTTTTAATCAGATGTGAGGTTTTGTACTTGCAGATTCGTACCCATCGCACCATCAAATATTAGCAGGTGCGATCGCACTCTGTGGAGTCTTTCTAAAAATCGGCTTTTCATAGATGATTAAGATTATGAGAAGTTCTATAAAGTTATGTTAATTAACAAATGATCACTTATTTGACAAACTATAGAATATCAAATGAAAATCAACACTCAATAATTTTTGGTTGCATGATAACCGTTAAACCATTAAAATAAAGGAAATTAATTTTAATGTAACAAATTGATTATTTCTTTTGGAAATAAAAGCACTGCTGACTTATTCAACGGAATTAATAGTCGGGAAGCAAGAAAAATACCTTCTGAAATAACGAAAAAAGCTCTAAATAAGCTAGATATTTTGAATGCAGTTGAGACACTAGATGAATTAAAAAATCCTTCGGGTAATCGTCTTGAAGCGTTAAAAGGAAATCTCAAAGGCTTTTATAGTAGTCGCATAAATAATCAATGGCGAATTATTTTTCAATGGCATAATGGTAGTGTTAGCCAAGTCCAAATAATTGACTATCACGATTAATTACTTATTAGAATTACAAATAAATTATGATACCTACTAATCGCATTCCCACTCATCCGGGGATAATTTTGTTAGAGGAATTTCTCCAACCTATGAATGTTACTCAAGTAGCTTTAGCTAGTCATTTGAATATTCCAGTGCAGAGAATCAATGAAATCATTAGGGGCAAACGTGGTATTACCCCAGAAACAGCATGGCTATTATCTCAAGCATTTAATACAACTCCCCAATTTTGGATGAATTTACAAACTAATTATGATTTATCGATAAATAAACCAAAAGAAAGAAAAGAAGCCCTGATAAGTTGAATATTAAAAAATAAAATAGGCAATAAAACAACATCAAAACAAAATTTTATGAAACAAGAATATGATTTTTCTCATGCAGAACAAGGTAAATTTTATCACCCTAATAGTAAGTTTAATTTCCCCATTTATTTAGATTCTGATGTGGAAGAATTTATCACTAATTTAACTGATAAAAAGAATCTGGATATTTCCGTGTTAGTCAATGAATGGTTAAGAAATAATATCAATTTTGTAAAAACTATTGATATTTAAAGTTTATAAATTTTCTTGAAACATCACATTTATTTTACTACTAATTTTTTAGTTAAAACTTCACAGAACTTAACATGAATTATAAAATAAATAATTTGCTAATTTCTCAGGAGGAGTTATCTTATTCATCTGGAATACAAACAAAAGATATTTACTTAATCATAAAAAGATTATCTCCCCTCAAAGTAATATCCAATAAAACTGTAAAAATTTTTGAAAAAAAAATATTAATCATAAAAGTTATTTTTCCATTATTTTGGATAGCTTTGTTGTTTATTTTTGTTCCGATATTATTGCAAGAATCTTCTCATCCACTTGTTTTGCTAATAGGCTGTATTTTTTTATTATTATTATTTCCAGTTAGTACTGTTTATATTTATGGTAGTAAACGTTTTTTGGATAATTTAAAAATTACAATAAAAACAATATCTAAATATCAACACTTTTATAAACTCTATATTCAAGTACAAAATTTTAATACTTTAGTTGACACCATTAATGCTATCAATATATCTGAGGATTCAGGAGGTTCTAACAAATTACAAGATAAAGATAAAGTTTATTCCATCTTAAAAACTCTCAGGGCAGATTTAATCCTAGCCTTAAATATTGAAAGGAACTTTAGTAATAATCCGCATTTCAGTTTCAATGAGTTTGAAATAAACAACCTTGAAACATCTTTATTTAATATACAAGAAGAATGTAATAAGTATGGTAAAACATTGAGTCAAGCCATACAAATATCTATAAATGTTGCTGAGGAAATGCAAAAATTAAATAGCTACAAGTAATAATTAAAAGTAAGTTATGATCAAAATAAATATTTAAGGTTATTTCTAGCTTATTCGATCGTATCACCTTGACTAGCAATATCCAATTCAGAGCAAAGGGAGACATAACCATCTCCCTCTTTTTCAATAATTGCTGTAGCTTATTCTGTTTATTGTTAAATAATCTCTGTTTTTAACGATAAGCTAATTTACGAGGTGCGATCGCAATTTCTAAACCTCTAGCGGTAAAATCTTCTTTTACCATTTCCCAAGCTGTTTGTAATTCTGTTAATGCTTCTAGGGGAGTATCTCCAAAAGCTGATATATTAGGCATTTCCACAAAATGACATAACCAATCGCCATTTTCATCGACATAAAGATTAATGGTGAATCCGTCAAAATCATAATTATTGATACTCATAGTTATATTTCCTCTTGATAGTTAAAAAATTGTTTGACTTGATAAACTTTAGCTTTGCCGTCTTTTTGAGGTTGAATTGGTAATGGTTGATTTTGAGGAGAATACCATAAACGATGACTGCCTTTTTGACGACTAAATTGCCAACCGCATTGTTGTAATAAGGTTTCAAATTCAGTAAAGGTAAGATTCTGAGGATTAGTTTTTGCTTTTTGCCATAATTTATCTTTTTTCGTCATATTTAGTTTGTTTCAAGGGAGTATTTCGATAATAACTTATTGCCTCAAGATTTTTACCCATCGCACCATCAAATACTAGCACGGGTCGATCGTCGCTGTGTAGTCTGTCTAAAAATCCGCTTTTCATAGATGATTGATTTTATGAGAAGTTCTATAAAGTTATGTTAATTAACAAATGATCGCTTATTTGAGAGCGATGATAAGTTAAAATAATTGTGATACCTTTTCTGTATAAATTTTAAGTTAGAATCAAAGTAAATGTTTAAAGTAAGATAAATTATGCAAGGAATTGATTTTGTTATCGATGAAAGAGGAATAAAAAAAGCAGTGTTAATCGACTTGGAAAAATGGGGAGAAGTGTGGGAAGATTTTTACGATATTTTAATTTCTAAACAAAGGGAAGATGAGGAGGAAATTTCTTGGGAAGATTTGAAACAAGAGTTAGATATTAATAATCAATAATTTTTATGATTAAATATCAAATTAAGTTTAAATCATCAAGTGCCAAAGAGTTTAAAAATTTACCATCAAATATTCAGAAACGTATAGGAGAAGTTTTGGAAAAAATAAGAGAAAATCCTCGAATATCTGGGGTAATTAAATTACGAGGAGATGATAAATTATATCGGATTAGAGTAGGAGATTATCGTCTGGTTTTTGAGATTGATGATTCTGAGAAATTAATCAGAATTACCAGAGTTAGACATCGCCAAGATGTTTATAAAAAATAATAAATCATAAGCGACAAAGGTCGATCGCACTCTGTTTAGTCTTTCTAAAAATCGGCTTTTCATAGATAATTGAGTTTATGAGAAGCTCTATAAAGTTATGTTAATTGACTACTTTAACTTATTTAAGAGCGATGATTTGATTATTTAATTCCCATTACTGCAATTTTTAAACAATCACAAATACCTTGCCAATCCCGTTCCGATAAATGACCAATATAGATTAAATTATTTGATGATGGTATGGTGACTAAAAAACTCCTAAATATCGATCACCAAAGGTGGCGCTGCGCGATCGAACCTTCAAACCAGCCGATGACCCATCTTGTAAAATATAATCGGTGACTCCTAAATTTTTTGTCTGACTTGTGATTAACCCAATGATGACATCTGGACGATTTTCATGATAAACCGATGGAGAAACGATTACCGAAGGGCGACGTTTAATTCCTTTTACTCCCGGAAAATCAACAGTGATAACATCTCCACTTTTAAATTCCATTTAGTAAATTTCCTCACCTTGATCATCAATATTTTTTAACCCACATTCCGCATATTTCAACAGATTACTGAAGTTAACACGAAACAAGTATTGTTTAATTATGTAACCTTACAAAAGCTCACTGAGTAGCTTTAAAGTAA